>VGLT01000079.1 GCA_016866635.1 Candidatus Uhrbacteria bacterium | reverse complement strand
CGACGGAACTCCCGGCGCTGGTGTGGCGCATGCGGCACGAGAGCTTTGGCATGCGCTCGTAAGAGAGAGGGCCGATCTCGTTGGATTTGCTCCGCGTGGCGCTTCTCTAGGCTCTCCATCCGTTGTTTGGCTTCCAGATTCAACGGGCGCCTCCCTGCGTAGGGCTCTGAAGCACCATCGTGTCGATGCACTATTTGTGGCAAGTGGAGCTGTGCCCTGGGGGATCGATGTCCCTGTCTACCCGTGGGTACACGATGTGGCTATTTTTGAGCATCCTGAGTGGTTTCCACAACCATGGCTCAAGCGACAATTGACCACGCGGTTGTTTTTGCGAGGATTGAAACGGGCAAAACATATTTTTTGCGTGAGCGAGAATACAAAACAATCTTTGATCCATCGTTTTGGATTTGATCCTAAACAGGTGACAGTGACGCTCCAGGGAGTCGAGCGAGAAGAAGGGGTGATGATGGCGACGGGAACCGGATCATTTGCTCTTGTGATGGGGACGGTTGAACCGCGAAAAAATATTTCTTTTTTGATTTCGCTTTGGCCAGAAGTATGTAAACGCGTGGGCCACGCCGTTGACCTCGTGATTGCGGGGGCAGATGGGTGGGGGAAAGACGCTAAGGAAATAAGTGTTAAGGCAAAAGGCAAAAGTATTGTTCGTAAGAAACATGTTTCTGATGAGGAATATCGAGAGCTCCTCGGTACGACGCGCATGCTCCTCACACCATCGTTGTACGAGGGCTTTGGTCGACCGGCGATTGAGGCGATGACGTGGGGAGTGCCGGTGGTGGTGAGCGATCGAGGAGCGTTGCCTGAGGTTGTCGGAGATGGGGGTTTGGTTTTATCGCTGGACGATCGGGCAAAGTGGGTTGAATCCGTCGTGCGGTTATTTACAGATCAGAAATATTGGGATGAGTGGAATGCCAACGCTCTTAAGCGAAGTGAGAAATTTTCATGGGAAAAGGTTAGTCGAATCATACTAGACATGTTGGCCAAAGCTTGATAGATTTGCGCTCGCAAGGCAGTACCACGTGAAGCGAAGCTTTTTACGTGGCGGGGTAGCTCAGCTGGTTAGAGCGTGGGACTCATAAGCCCGAGGTCGGCGGTTCGATTCCGCCCCCCGCTACCATAAAAATACACTCCAAATTCGGGGTGTATTTTTGACTTTTGATCACACAATCGGCATTCTTATTATCAATCATTCTATGTGGAAAAACCTTGCTCCAAATTTTACCAAAAACTATTTCCATGCGATTGAATTGGTTTGGAAAGAGGTTGAAGTGTAAACTTTATGAAGGATGTTACCCCTCAAATAATCAAAGACGTTGGCTTTGATTTTGACTGGGATTCGAAGAAAGTTTGGGCATTGAATGAACCCGTGATTGATATGCTCATGAGTGAACTTGAATGGCACTTTGATATTCCTTTTTGGGATTCCGAGGGAACTGATGCATACAATCTAACGCCACGAGAAGTCATGGCTCACCCCGAACAAGAACCGACGCATTGGCGGATGATCCAAGAGTCAGATACATCCTTCCCAATTGATATCATGGAAAACAAGGAGCGATGGCTGATCTTGGATGGATTGCACCGATGTGTAAAAGAATATATGGCAGGCAAGAAGACGGTGAAAGTGAGGAAGATTCCACGTAGTCGGATACCGGAAATTTTGGAAGGTGATACATCGGTAAAACAATAGTGTTTAATAAACAGGGTGTTAATCGGTATTCTCTTTTTCCCATTTTTGCGCTAGACTCTTGGCATGTTCATTACGACGCATGCCGCCTTGGGAGCATTGGTCGCAGAAGCGATTCCTACGCACCCGATCCTTACTTTTGCATTAGGGATGGCATCGCATTTTTTAGCGGATATCATTCCACACGGCGATGGGGGATTATACAAAGGATACATCACGGGTTCAAAAGTCAAACGTGCCGTCGCCTATGTGGTGATTGATGGAGTGGTCGCCATTCTCTTTGTATTGTTTTTGTTCAATACGCAGTTGTATGAAAATCGCTTGGCTGTCTCCATGGGGATTGTCGGAGGGGTGCTCCCGGATTTGCTTGTAGGTGTTTATGAACTGTTTCGTGCGCGTGGTCTGCGTTGGTTTCACCGCGTGCATTTCTTTTTTCATAACCTGATTTCAGGCCGCACGGGCGACCTCTCGTTCCCTGCCGGCTTTAGCATGCAACTCCTTTTTCTTGCTCTCCTGATGTCGAGGTTGGGATGAAAAACGAGGGATCGGGATTACCTTGACCAAAAATGTTTTTTTTATTATCCTTGCAACCACAAAAGGTATTCTTTCGTGTATACGTGGTGGGCGGATGGCGGAACTGGCAGACGCACAGGACTCAAAATCCTGCGACCGCAAGGTCATGAGGGTTCGACCCCCTCTCTGCCCACCACGTGCACAGGACGGATTGACCAGAGAGAAAAAGTTTGATAGTCTCCACAGATTCAGATCCTATCGCGGGGTAGAGCAGCGGCAGCTCGCCAGGCCCATAACCTGGAGGTCGCCGGTTCAAATCCGGCCCCCGCAACCAAGCAAAACACGTCGTCAACGGCGTGTTTTGCATTGACCGTATATCCTGTCAACATTCTTTTCATTTTTCCTCTTGCTCACCCTTGTAAAAGCGAGTACTCTTTTGACTAGGTTATGGCCCGTATTATTTCTATTGTGAATCAAAAAGGAGGGGTGGGTAAAACCACCACGGCCATTAATGTGGGAGCGTATTTGGCGGAGTTGGGAAAATTTGTGTTGATCGTTGATATGGATCCTCAGGCCAACGCGACCTCTGGGATTGGTATTGATCATCGGAATTTGGATCGCGGGGTGTATGAAGCGGTTCTCAATCAGGTTCCCATGCGTGAGATCGTTCAGCGGACGAGTCACGAGGGGTTGCATATTGCTCCATCGACGACCAATCTTGCTGGATTGAACATTGAACTGGTTGATATTGAACGTCGAGAATTCCGTCTGCGCGAGGCTTTACTCGAGATCCGTAATGATTACGATTTTATTTTGATTGATTGTCCGCCCACCCTTGGGTTGATTACCTTAAATGGGATGGTGGCTGGTGATGAGATTTTAATTCCGGTACAAGCAGAATACTACGCGCTGGAAGGATTGGGTCAGTTGTTGGAGACCGTCCAGCTCATTCAAGATCGCCTTCGTCCAGAGATAGATGTTCTTGGTGCGGTGATTACGATGTATGACGGTCGCACCAAGCTCTCCGATGATGTTCTGCATGAATTGTACAAATATTTTCCGAATAATATATTTCGTTCCGTGATTCCACGTAATGTGCGGTTAGCCGAGGCGCCGTCGTTTGGTCGGACCATCGTGCATTTTGATCCAAGTTCTAAAGGGGCACGCGCCTACGAGCGTCTAGCGCGAGAAATTTTGGAACGCGATGTCAGCGCTTATCGTATTCGTGTGGTGGAGGCACCCGTTTCATAATCTATGATTTTAAGTAATCGACCATCAGGATTGGGGAGAGGACTGGGGGCGTTGATTCCGCCTTCGGGCTCCGGAGCGCGGAGCGCAGAACCCAGAGCGCCTGGCTCTGATTCTAGCGATCCGGGTTCCGCGATCCGCGCGCCACAAGGCAATCTTTCTGAAATTCCTCTTCAATCCATTGATCGCAATCCCCATCAACCGCGTGTACATTTTGATCATACGCAGTTGGAGGACTTGATTTCTAGCATCAAAGAACACGGAATCCTTCAGCCACTTATCGTGACGCCGATGCCAAATGGACGATATCGTTTGATTGCAGGGGAGCGTCGTTTGCGTGCCGCCTTGATCGCGGGACTGTCATTGGTTCCAGCGATCGTGCGTGATACAAATGAGCAACAGCAACTCGAGCTCGCGATTATTGAAAATGTTCAGCGGCAAGATTTGAATCCGATTGAAGAAGCCCGAGCGTACATTCGTTTAATGCAGGAGTTTGGCCTGACGCAAGATCAGGTTTCAGATAAAGTTGGCAAAAGTCGTCCGCAAGTTGGCAATACGGTTCGTCTGTTGCAATTACCTGAACCAATCCAGAAGGCATTGATGGAGCGGCGCATCTCTTCGTCTCATGCACGCACGCTTATCTCGCTTCCAACGGATGAGGAGCGGATGAAGATGTTTGAAGCGATGCTCGCAGGGAACTTTACCGTCCGCCAGACAGAGTCTCGCGTCTTGCGCCCACGTCAGCCAAAAATCATCGATGCGAATATTGCCGCCGCGGAAGAAACGCTCCGTCAAGCTCTGCATTGTCGCGTCACCATCAAGCGCGACATCCGGGGAGA
>VGLT01000078.1 GCA_016866635.1 Candidatus Uhrbacteria bacterium | reverse complement strand
AAGATAGACCGCGGCAACAACCATCGCGAGCAAAGCAATCAGTGGCTGAAAGTACGCAGGAGATAAAGCGAGCGCCGCGATCAATCCGGCACCGATCACGGTCTGACCCGTCACTAACCCATCAAGGCCATCCAGAACTTTCATCGTAAGCGTGACACCAAACAACCAAACAAATGTGATCGGAAATTCGAGCCATCCTAGAGACATGCCGCCGTGTCCAGTCAAACGCGTCACTTGATGAATCGTCGTTCCAGTAAACATCACCGTGAGACAAGCAATCGCGTAGAGAGGAAAACGAATATACGGCGAAAGATTAAAACGATCATCAAGTACGCCGACGATGAGCAGCACAGCCAAACCAATTAAAAAACCAAACATCTGCTGGTTCTGGACAAATACAGAAAAACAAACAAACATCACGACCCCAATCCCCAAACCACCTAACAACGGCATGGTTTTGGTATGAATCTTTCTGCCGCCGGTAGGTCTGTCAACCACGTTGAATCGATGGGCAAGCCATCGCGAACCAAAAGTGGCAAGCCATGACGCAAATGCCACCATACTCGTGAGAGCAAGAAGGAACCACATCATGCGAGTGTCGCTTTATCCACACGCAACTCTCCCCCGGCCATTAGTGTCACCGTATCACGCCGCCCAACGGCTTTTTTTAATAACAAATCGGCCAATGCGTTTTCTACTCTTTCTTGGATCACACGCCGGAGAGGCCTCGCACCAAACAACGGATCAAACCCCAGCTTTGCCAACTGCTCCACTGCTTCATCTTCGGCTTTAAAGATCACCCCTTTTTGCTCCATGCGCGTAGCAATCGAACCAATCATCAACCAAGCGATTTGCGTCACATCATCTTCTGTCAGCGGTTTAAACACAATAATCCCATCAAATCGATTGAGGAATTCTGGCCGGAATGTACCCTTGAGCTCGCGTTCGAGCAGAGCGGTCTTAATCTGATCCAGTGGCGTCCCCGTGCTTACCTGTTCTTGAATATACGATGTCCCAGCATTGGAAGTGGCGATCAAAACGATATTTGTACAATCAATCGTTCGACCAACACCATCGGTGAGACGACCATCATCCATGACTTGTAAAAATAGCGTCAAAATATCCGGATGCGCTTTTTCTAACTCATCGAGCAGGACGATACTAAACGGATTTTTTCGGATGGCCTCCGTTAACAGCCCGCCGCGTTGATCGCCTGGCGCACCAATCACCCGCGTGATGGATGACTGATCCTGATACTCAGACATGTCTAAACGAATCATGGCGTTCTCACTCCCAAAATATTCCGCGGCAAGCGCCTTGGTGCATTCGGTTTTTCCAACACCCGTCGGACCAAGAAACAAAAAGTTCGCAATGGGTCGCTTGCTCTCACGAATTTCCGCCCGCGCACGTCGCATGGCCTGCGCGACGGCCGTGACAGCTTCCTCCTGTCCGATCAAACGCTTATGCAGACGTGCCTCCATGTTCAATAATTTGTCTGACTCATCCTGATTCACGGCCTCGACTGGAATATTGGTTTTATCGTGAATCACGCGCGCCACATCTTCTGGGGAAACAAAGGTGTGTTCACCTCGCTCTTTCCGAGCGAGGACGGCTGACTCTTTGGCAATATCAAGTGCGCTTTGTGGCAAATGCGATTCACGCAAATAACGACCTGCAAGATGCACCGCCTTCTCAATGCTTGCATACGAAAAGAAAACTTGATTTTGATATTCGATGGCGCCACTGCGGGCTAACAAAACCGGCATGGCTTCTGATGCTTCCATTTCTCGAATGGAAACTTTAACAAACTTTGGACCGAGTGAGCGACGTTCAAGATATTCAGTCCACGCAAGCGGTGTGGTGGTGGCAATCGCAATAAACAATCCCTTGTCTAATGCTGAACCAAAAATTTCTGCGAGATCCAGTGTGCCTCCTGCTCCGGATCCGACGAGCGCCTCAATACCAGACAATACTAATATAATATTTCCACTCATGCCGACCTCATGCAACAGTGACAACAGTCGATCGGGAGCCATCGCAGGGTCGCCGGCGGCAATCAATTGCGGGAGATGGACGGAGACGAGTCGACGATCAAACAATTCTGGCGGAACATCTTCTTCCACCATACGACGCGCCATCGCCTCGATCAACGCGGTCTTTCCCACCCCATTCTCCCCCACCAAAATCACGGATCGACGACCACTTTCAATCGCGCGCAGGATTTCTTCCATTTCCTGCTCACGGCCAACGATGGGTGCCAAGTATCCGTTTCGCGCGAGCAATGTAAGATCCTCGCTCAAATGATTCAGCAACGGTGTTTGTCGCGCGGTCATCGCACGATTCATGGCGGATTTTGGTTTGAGAGCGGCAAGAGCCACAAATCGATCGTGCTCTTCCTTCAAGAGCTCTTGCATGCGAATCCATTCCGCCACATGCTTCACATGCTCGACCGGATACCCAGCAACGTCAAATACTTCTTGCAATCGTTGATCCGCAAAAAATGCCTGTAAAAATAATTCAATGGTTCCCACGTTTTTCCGATGAGACGCCATGGCATCTGCATACGCTGACAGCAACACTTTTTTATATTCCAGTGAAGGAGTGGTTGGCTGACCCACTTCTCCAGCACGCATACGTGTGAGTAGTCCTTCTTTGATCTTTTCAAAATCCATTCCAAGGCGGGTCATAAATATGCCACCCGCAGGACTTGATAACGCCGCCGCAAATACATGCACAGGCTGAACCTCAAGTCTCCCTGTTTTTTCTGCCAACGCATGCGCCTGTTCCAATACGACCCAGGCCGCCGATTGAAAATACACGGAGACATCCTGCGCTTTATTTGGATCAGATATTTTCGTGTTTTCGTGTTCTTGTGTGCTCGTATTCTTGTGTTTCACATCTCCCCAATGCGGCAACGTCTTTACCTCATGCGAATACACACGGAGACGAAAAATAAGAAAACAGAGCAAGAGCATCCCAAACCAAAACATACTGACATACCAATGGCCAGCAAGCCAAAACGCAGAAGAAAAAAGGGTCGTCAGGTTATCTGAACGAACGATCCCTAAGATAAAAAGTGCAATACATCCTGCCACGATAACCGCGAGAGCAGCATGCAGAACGGTCGTCACCATCAAACGCAGGCGGCGGAACACGAAGGCAAAAGTGTTGAGTGGGGGCTCCCATACAATGTACCCATCGAGAGAATACGCGCTCACCTGACTTCCATGGCAAGACGCACAATGCAAAGACGCTCGGGGGTCACCGTTGCATACACGACACACGACAAATTCTGGAACGGTGATCATAGCGGCAGTTCAAGCGGTGGCAGACCAAAGGCACCTTGGTATAGACTGTGCAAAAAAAGAAGCAGGGCAACGATTGGAATCACAAGCCAAGCAACGACCGCTAAAAGATATGCGAGAGCAAAAACCACGAATACTATTAACCGTCCAATCAAAACCACAAAACGCATGATCACGCTCACCAGTCGTCCAGAAAAATCGTATTGGCCATACATGGGAACAAAAAAATTCTTCATCCACAGAGTGATGCCATAACTTTTCCATTGAAAAGAACACGATCGACCCACCCATTGCAATACATCAAAAAACCCCTTGGTATACCACCAAAACGGAAAATGAATGAGACTGCCCGCGAGATCAAGAAAGAGATACCGAGCCACCGCCCCCGCATTGGATTTCATGTGAATAGTGTATCAGTAAAACAGAAAAACAGAAAAACAGGCTCATGGTCCTGTTTTATCATTTTGCTGTTTTACTGTTTTATTCCGCCAACGCGTATGCGCTGTGAGAAACGTCAATAAATTCCATCTTGTCGATCGCAACGTAGCCCAACGGCTTTACTCGTTCCTGCAATTGGTGTAGAGCCTGCATTTTTACGGACTGATCCTCGAGCGCCATGACATCATTACGCAATCGCTCTGTCTGTTTTTCTAAATCGCGCACGGTAAAACTCTTGGTAGCGGCGGAGTTGACTTGATAAATATATAAACCAGCGGCGGCAATCGTAAGACAAATCGTGAGAGTAATCCACGTACTTTTTCCAAGGCCAGCCAATTTGCGGCCGATCGGTATTGGAAGCCCCAACGTTTCGTGGGGGCGTTTCATGGTCATGACAAAGGCGCGATTCATATGTGCGAAATGCTATCTTTTGGTTGCTGCTCTGAGCTTAGCGCTCCGAGCACGTGGGTTTTTTTCTAATTCCTGCGTGGAAGCAGTAATGGGTTTTTTAGTGAGTACTTCTAGATCCGAGGCTTCAGCAAAGGCATGTTTGACAATGCGATCCTCCAGTGAATGAAAAGTGATGATGGCCAGC
>VGLT01000077.1 GCA_016866635.1 Candidatus Uhrbacteria bacterium | reverse complement strand
ACCCCAAGGCGATTCCCACTCCATGTCGCGCCGTGTATCTGCCGGAGAAAATTTCCAAAGCGCAAAGTCCGTCGGATTTTTCTTTTCTGGATTGACGGTTACTCGTGCTCCTGCGGCTTTCTCCTCCAATTTTTGCCCTGACAAACTTCCATACGAAGCGAATTTGGATGTATCAAAATAGATCCCATCGCTAATTTGATACGTAAATCCCTTGGACTCCAACTCTTTTACAAGATCAATCTGTTCTTGAATATGATCCGTGGCACGCGGCAAAACATCCGGTCTCAGGATATGCAAATCATCCATCCCTTTTAAAAATTCTGCCTCAAGACCTCGCGCCAAATCCCAGGAACTAATCCCCCGCTTTGCCGCTTCACGCGCCACCTTATCCTCCCCCTCATCTACATCCCCCACTAAATGACCAACATCCGTGATGTTCATCACCCACATGACGGGATACTTGAGCTCGCGAAGTGTGCGTACCAACACATCATCAAACAAAAACGCGCGCCAGTTGCCTAACGTCACCGGGTTGTAAACCGTCGGTCCACAAGTATAGAGACCGACCTTTTTTTCATTCAACGGAACAAAGTCCTGGAGTGCTCGACCGAGCGTATTCCAAACGCGTAGCATGAAGGCAAGCGTAACCTAAATGAACGCGCGTTGCAAAACTACCTTGTATTTTGACGATGCCTTTTTACTACCTGCAAACGCTGTTGCACGCGGCGCGCCTGTTCTTTTAACGCCTTGTTCAACAAAATATTCTCATCTTCATCAAATAACGCTTTATCCACTGTCATCTCAGACAATATTTGTTGCTCCAGCGTAACGACATCCTGCACGTCCTCGTGGATAACGTCTTGTTCGTCCGCTTCTTCGTCCTCAAATCTTTCCTGGACGGAAACGGATTTGGACAGTGCATGAAGATGTCGAGCGATGAGTTTAGATTGGACCCTGGCTTTTGCCTTAGCCCCACGAGCCACATTTAATTCTGCTTGCTCTAGCGTCGTTCGCACGGGATACAATGGATGATCTGGCAAAACACTTGGTGAGGCATACGCATAGGTGCCCGTGCCAATCAAACCAAAAATCACGAGCGAGCTAGTCGCAAGAGCACGCTTCCACCACACATGAAAACGTTGAAAATAGGGAACGGAAAGATAGCCCTTGATTTGTAGTTCGCGTCGTAACGCGTTTACAAATTCCCTATCCGGACGAGCATGGCGGCTCATGGAAGCGAATCGGCGTTTGATATTCCAGAGGTTCATAATTATGAGTGAGGATCACGAAGAAGTTGCTTAACTTTTTTTAATGCACGCGTAGCTTGGACCCGCAAAGCTCCGGATTTTTTCTCAAAGATCGCCTCCAGATCTTGAAACGACCATCCTTCCAAATACTTCATGCGCACGAGTTTGGCGTCTTCTACAGGAATCATGGTCAACGTCTCGAGAAGTTTTTGTTCATCGTGACGCTGAGCAAAACGGCCTCTGACGTCCTCTGCGGCGAGCATCGTTCCTTCGACTTCCTCCAGGTCCACTCCCGGACGACGTTTGGCATGATCGTTGATCAAATGATTCCGCGCAATGGTGTACAACCATGACACCTGGCTAACCGCTGGATCGTAACGATCAAACGCTTGGAAGGCTTTTAAAAATACGTCTTGCGTCAAATCTTGGGCAAGCGCCTTATTTCCTCCCACCCGGTAGAACACAAATTTATAAATGCGTTCTACATAGGTCTCGTAAAATGTAGCGAAATGGCGCTTATCCATGAATCGCTGCTTGATTAGAGTACAGGTCAAGTCCTCATTTGTTACTATACTCAGCCCAAAAATAGGATCTTTCGAGCTTACCCCAACTTCTCCGAGGGGGCAATTGAGCTACAAACCTTCTTTTTTCAGCTCATCCAACAATCTTTTTTGTTCTTTTGTGAGTTTCTTTGGAATATCTGGGATGACGCGGATGTGGTGATTTCCTCGGCCGCTAGAACGCAGGTATGGGACCCCTTTCCCGCGCAACGTGACAATGGTGCCAGCGATTGTTCCTTCGTGAACTTTAATGGATTCATGACCGTCGAGCGTCTCGGCGGTTACGGTGCCACCTAGAGCCATGGTAGAGAATGGGATGACCAAATCTGAATGAATGTCATGGCCATCGCGTTCAAACCGCGCATCTGATTTCACATGCACGCGTAAAAACAGGTCTCCCGTGCGACCGCCATAGGGCGCCGCCTCGCCTTGCCCGGGCGCTTTTACCACCTCTTCATTATCAATCCCGGCTGGAATCGCGATGCTGATTTTTTCTTCACGCTTTTCAACACCAGCCCCACGACAGTTGGTACACTCTTTCTCCGGCTTCTTTCCACGACCGTGACAAGCCGTGCATGGGGTCGCGACTTGAACAGATCCAAACATCGTTCGTTGAGTTTGTTTCACTTGTCCTGAGCCTTGGCAGGTTTGACACGTGATCGTCTTACTCCCTGGTTCTGCTCCATCACCTTTACAACGTAAACACGCAACTTGTTTATATAAAGAAATCATTTTTTCAACACCAAACGCCGCTTCATGAAACGTGAGCTCCATATCCATCTCAATATTTCGACCGCGTGCAGAATCACGCGATCCACCACGACCACCAAAACCAAACATCTCTCCCAGAATGTCGCCTAGATCTCCCATGTCCCCTCCTGAGAACCCGCCGGGAAATCCCTGACGAAAATCAAATCCCCCAAATCCACCACCAAATGGTCCGCCTGCGCCCATACCCCCATTTTCAAAGGCCGCTGATCCAAACTGATCGTAGGTTTGTCGCTTTTTCTTATCTCCCAAAACCTGATACGCCTCATTCACTTCTTTAAATTTTGCCTCATCTCCCCCACCTTTATCCGGATGATATTGGTGCGCCAAACGACGATAGGCTTTTTTGATATCGTCGTCGGATGCGTTCTTGTCTACACCCAGTATTTTGTAGAAATCCTTGGCCATTTATTTTAGTGACTAGTAATTCCTTAAAGAATCGTGAGTGAACGGGTGACGCACAGGCGGGGACCCTGTTGAGCGCGCAGCACCCAGCGAGCAGTCACGAGATCCAGTGAATCTCGTGACGGGGTGCCGACGCGGCAGGACCCCGAACGAACAAATTGAATTACTTAGTTTCCGCTGGTGGTTCTTCTGGTTTCTGCTCCTCCTGCTTGTCCGCCGTAGCCTCAGCAGAGGCGGCTTGCTGCTGCTTGTACATCGCCTCACCAATCTTTTGAGCGGCCGTTGCCAGTTCATCTGCCGCCTTCTTAATCCCCTCGATGTCATCTGAATCTTTTATCTTGCGCAGAGCTTCCATTTTTTCTTCTACCACTTTTTTATCATCTGCATTCGCCTTCTCCCCATATTCCTTTAACATTTTTTCCGTCGTGTAGATCATGGTCTCTGCCATGTTCTTTGTTTCGATGGACTCGCGGCGCTTTTTATCCTCTTCCGAATGCGATTCCGCTTCCTTGCGCATCTTCTCGACATCCTCTTTCGACAAATTGGTGGACGCAGTGATGGTAATCTTCTGCTCCTTGTTGGTCGCCTTATCAACCGCCTTCACAGACAAGATTCCATTCGCGTCAATATCGAAGTGCACTTCCACCTGGGGCACGCCACGAGGAGCCGGTGGCAAGCCGCTCAACATAAATCGTCCAAGTGAACGGTTATCGCCTGCCATATCACGCTCTCCTTGTAGCACATGAATCTCCACCGATGGTTGATTGTCTGCGGCCGTGGAAAAGATTTGAGACTTGGCCGTTGGAATCGTGGTGTTGCGCTCGATGATCTTGGTCATAACACCTCCCAGCGTTTTCAATCCAAGCGACAAAGGGGTGACGTCGAGCAACAACAACTCACCTTTAATATCTCCCTGCAAATTTCCTGCCTGAATGGCCGCGCCAACCGCCACAACTTCGTCTGGGTTAACCGACGCATTCACTTTTTTCCCAAAAAACTTTTCAACGGTTTGGACCACGAGCGGCATGCGTGTCATCCCACCCACCATGATAATTTCGTGAATATCACCATGCGACAACTTGGCATCCGCCAACGCTTTCTTACATGGCTCAAGCGTCTTTTCAACCAAATCACCAACCAACTGCTCCAATTTGGCGCGCGACAATTTGATCAACAAATGGCGTGGACCATTGGCATCGCTCGTGATAAACGGTTGGTTGATTTCCGTTTCCATCGCGCTCGATAATTCAATCTTCGCTTTTTCCGCCGCATCCTTAATACGCTGGAGAGCAAGCTGATCTTTACTGAGATCGATGCCATCAGATTTCTTGAATTCCTCTGTCACCCATTTCACCAATCGCTGATCAAAGTCATCACCACCCAAATGCGTATCACCATTGGTCGCGCGCACCTCCACCGTGTTTTGCTGAGTAGAGGCGTCATAGGCAACCTC
>VGLT01000076.1 GCA_016866635.1 Candidatus Uhrbacteria bacterium | reverse complement strand
AATCCACCGTGTACTGCCGGGCGGCCCTGAATCTAAGGGTCGCCATTTTTTATTGAAAAAGTAGAGGGGCTTCTCTACAATTGACAGTTTCCTAAAAATATGATGAACTTCCTCTTCCGGAAGTAACGACACGTCCCTTGATAAAAGGAGGAGGACGATGAGCGAAACGATTGGCCATCGCTATGAGGAGGCGGTGGGACAGGCTCTGCGCGAGCTCGGTTATGAGCTGCAGATGAGCCATACGTTGAACCACCAGAACAAGGTGGACTGGTTGATCGTCGCGCACCAGGGCAAGCCGTTGGCGCGTCCGGTCGCGATCCAGGTCACCTTTCAGGTCGGCCACGAGTACAAGATGCGCAAGTTCACCGTGGCCTGTCCGGCTCAAGCCCTAGGTCTCTATGCGGAGATCCACAATCCCTGGCCCACGCCCGAAGAGACGGTTCATCACCTCGTGCAGACGATGGAAGTGTTCATCAAGACTGATCTCAAGTGGCTCGGTCTCGAGTGTCGACGCGGAGATTGCAAAATGTTCAATCCGCGTCAGCGCTCGAACAAGATGAGCCACGTGCGTCGTTCAGCCCATGGCCGCAAGTCGCGACTGATCGGCATCATCACCCAGGCAGAGCAGTCATACGTCACGATCACGATCCGGGGGGAGCCCAGCCGAGAGTTTCGAGCCTTTCGCAGTGACCTCGATGATCGGCGCATCCGAGACCATTTGGACGACGATTGTCCGCGCCAGCTGATCGGTCGAAGGGTGGGCTTTGTTCCGGCTGATCGGCAGGTGGAGTGGCCGCCGAATTCGGGTCGTCGACACCTGCATGCCAGGGAAGTGAGGCTCGCGCACAGCTCTTGACAGATCCTGTGAGTATGGTAAGTACTCACGCACATCGAACTCGTCCAAGGCGGAATCTACCGACCAAGGATGGGAGAGAAGTACACTACCGCGTACCAGGAGGAACCATGGAAACGAGGACGGAAAAGCCCCTGAAGGGGCCCAAGAAGGAGGCGCCGCCGAACGGCGTCGACGAGAGCGGGGAGACCCCCGACGAGACCGCCGAGGAAGCGCCCGTCGCGACCGGCAAGGTCACGCGCGTCACGCTCACGGTCGCCAACAAGACGCCCCTGCTCATGGATCGCATGTCCGACGAGATGATCGAGCAGGTGCTCATCCGCGGCAAGCGGCCCCCGCCCGTCCGCGACATGTCGCTCGTCGACATGTGCCGGCCCAAGCTCTACGTCGGGCCGGACGGCAAGACCTACGGCATCCCCGGGGAGATGTTCATGGCGGCGCTGCGCGAGGCCGGCCGCAAGGTCAAGGTCGGCAAGAGCAACATCTCGACGGCCGACTCCACCACGCTCTTCGCCTTCCTCGCGCTCGAGGAGGACTTCCTCTACTTCCCCGAGGACTGCCAGCCCTGGACGGCGTACCTGCGGCGCGGGCAGATGAAGACCGGGAGCACGACGACGGCGGCGGGGATCGTGCGGCCGAAGTTCGACCGGTGGGGCTTCACCGCCCACCTGACGATCGACCACGACGCGCTCGAGGGGCTGACGAGCAAGCACGTCAACGACCTGATCAAGATCGCCGGCCAGCGCATCGGGCTCGCCGGCTTCCGGCCGACCTGCAACGGGCCGTTCGGCTGCTACAACATCGCCCGCTACGACGAGGAGGAGGTCAAGGCGGCGGCGTAGCGCTCTCGGCGCACGCGACGGCACCACTGGATCCCCCCGGCGCAACTCGCGTCGGGGGGATCTTCAATTCCGTTAGGTAACGCAGGGTGGCGTTGAGCGTCGCTACGCAACGTGCCGTTTAGCACTGGGTGGGTCGTGGTTGGGCCCGCCACCTCTCTTCACGTGTAGCACCGTGCACTGACCTACCGGATGGTACAGTCCTGTTAGTCACTGCATCCGGCGATCAGTTGCTTTGACCGCCATTCTCTTGCCGAGCGTTGTATTGTAGGGCCCGGTGGGGTTCAATCATGTAATGCGGCTAGTGTACCAAGCGGGACGTTTGGATCCTCCGGACAGCCCCGTCATTTTTTTGCATCACTTTCTCTGACGGGGTAGAGTGTGGCATCGATATGCCCACCCTTTCCCAAAAACACCGTCCAAAAAGTTTTAAAGATATCACGGGTCAGACATCCATTACCGAAACTTTACGTAAAGAAGTCGCGACGGAAGTTTTAGGGCATGCGTATCTTTTTTCTGGCCCTCGTGGGGTAGGGAAGACGACCGCGGCGCGTGTGTTTGCGAAAGCGTTAAATTGTGAAAAACCAAAAGCGGGAGAACCATGTAACGAATGCACGCTTTGCATGGCAGCGAATGAGGGAAGATGTCTTGATATCATTGAGCTTGATGCCGCGACCCATACGGGAGTTGATACGGTGCGCGAGTCTATCATTGAGCATGTGCGGTTTTCTCCTTTGATGGGCAAGCGTAAGATTTATATTTTGGATGAGGTGCATATGTTCTCGACGTCATCCTGGAACGCGCTTTTGAAAACGTTAGAAGAGCCGCCTGCGTACGCTTTTTTTATTCTCGCCACAACCGAGTGGCACAAGGTTCCAGCCACGATTATCTCGCGTTGTCAGCGATTTGAATTTAAACGGATTGAGGCAGAGCGACTTGCGGAACGCCTCACGTGGATCGCCGGAGAGGAGAACTGGAATGTGGAGCCAGACGTGATCGATCTGATCGTCTCTCGTGCAGACGGCTGTTTGCGTGATGCGGAAACGCTCCTTGGCCAGTTAGGTTCGTTGGGCGACCCTTCGACGAGCTCAGGGCCACAAAAAATTGATCTCAAAATTGCGCATCTTCTTATCCCAGAGAGTCATTTGCCGTTGGCAGAGGGCTTGGTCAAATTATGGGCGGCACGTGATCATCAGGGCGCGCTCCAAGAAATTCAACGTTTGTTTGATGACGGAATACAGATTTTGCCGTTGTTTGATGATTTGATCCAGGTGATTCGTGGATTGCTCACGAATTCTTCTGATCAATTCACTCCACATGAATTAAGCGAGATCGCACTGCTACTTCTCGAGCGTCGCAAAGATGTCAAAGCTGGGGTGGACGGGTTGTTTGCGTTGCAATTAGCGTCAACAACGATTGTGTTTAAAATACTTGGTGGGGACAAGAACCAAGATCCAAGACACCAAGAACCAGAACCTACCAGTCTACCCACCCACCAGCCTACCAGCCTTGATCTCTCCGTTATTCGTTCCAAATGGCCCGCTCTCATCCGGGCCGTCGACGAAAAAAATCATTCTCTCCCATTTATTTTAAAAATCGCGCGTCCGGAGGCGGTTGAGGGGGACAAGATTGTTATTCGTTTTCAATATCCGTTTCATCGTGACAAAATCGTGACGGATGTTAAACATCGTCGCATCGTGGAAGAGTGTTTGGCTCAAGTGTATGGTACGCCCTGTTCGATTGAGGGGATCGTTGGGGATCCTTCGACAAGCTCAGGACAGTCCCAAGAACGCTCTCAAGATATGGTGAGCAACATTTTGAATGCGTTCGGTGGTAGCATAGTTGAATCATAGACCATCTTCGTCTAACCTGGGGTTATATGATCGTTCATACAAAGGATATGCTTGGTGTTGCGGTTGAGACGCGTTCTGGCCAGATACTGGGGAAGGTGAGTGATTTTCAGCTGGATAGCCTGACCGGCCATCTCGTCATGCTCGAAGTGAGGCCGATCGGCTTGGTGGCTGGGCTGATCAAAGAATCGCTTCTTATTCCTTGGAATGCCATCGTAGAAATGACATTAGAAAAAGTGGTCGTCATGGATGGAGCGGTGAAGGATACAAAGACCGTACCTGCATCCGTCGGCCCCGTGGTCAGCCCAACGTTGATGAAGGAGTGAGTATGGACGAGACGAGAGCCGGGTTGCTACGGGCATTAGCATTTTTTGATGTCGTTGACTACTCGCCAACGCGTATCGAGCTTGTGACGCATTTTGATGTTGGCGAAAAGAACCAAGAACCAAGATCTAAGAACCAGGGAATAGATCAAGAGATACAAAAGTTAGAAGAGGAAAAAATTATTCAGCAGAGTCTGGGACGATTCTTTTTTTCTGGGCGCGAACATCTTGTGACAGAGCATGAAAAGCGAGAGGCGCTTTTTCCTCGCAAGTTGCGTCGTGCACGGAACGTTGTACGCTGGTTGCGGCGTTTGGGGGGAGTGTGCTTTGTTGCTTTGTGTAATACAACCGCATTGGCCCATGCGGGGGAGAAAGGGGATTTGGATTTTTTTATTGTGACCAAAGCCGGTACGATTTGGCAGACGCGCGGCTGGTCTGCGTTGCCACTTCAACTCTTCAAACTTCGTCCTGGAGATACAGATCGTGATCCGGTTTGTCTGTCATTTTTTGTAGATAATACCGCACTCAATCTCCGTCCGCTTCACATGGGTGCGGATGACGTGTATTTTCGCCATTGGTTCTTATCGCTTCTTCCAT
>VGLT01000075.1 GCA_016866635.1 Candidatus Uhrbacteria bacterium | reverse complement strand
GGAACCTATATGATCATTGAAGGGCTCACGCGTTTCTCTCTCGATTTTCTCCGAGTCGTTGATGCAAGATATTTTGGTTTAACGCCCACACAATATCTCTGTCTTCCACTCCTGATTGGTGGTATACTCTTGTCATGTTCGACACGATCATTTTGGGTGGCGGGCCGGCGGGATTAGCAGCGGCCATTTACCTTGCGCGTCATAAACTCAATTTTGCTCTTTTGACTGGTACAGTCGGCGGGCAAGCATTATGGTCTGATGATGTAGAAAATTATTTAGGATTTCATTTGTTAAATGGTTCTCAGTTGGTGGCAGAGTTTAGAAAACATATCGATGACTATCAACAAGCGTTTACCTTAAAGGAGGGAGAGATGGTAAGAAAGGTAGAACGAACGGCCCAAGGTTTTTCTATTATGACCGACAAGGCAGATTACGCGACAAAAACTCTTTTAATTGCAACGGGCACAACCCATCGAAAGCTCAATGTCCCTGGAGAGAAAGAATTCTATGGGAAAGGGGTGACGTACTGCGCGGCTTGTGATGCACCCTTGTTTAAAGACAAAACAGTGTATGTGATCGGTGGAGGAAATTCCGCCATGGATGCGGCTTTGTTTGTTGCTAAATATTCATCTCGCGTGAAACTTGTAGTGGTGAATAAAGAAATCTCCGGCGATCCTATCATGATGGAGAAGGTCAAAGAACATCCAAATATTCAGCTATTGACCGAGACCAAAACAACAAAAATTCTCGGAAAAGATCTGGTGGTGGGGATTGGCCTTATGGGTCCAGATGGCGTCGAACGCACCGAATCCACAGATGGAGTATTTATCGAAATTGGATTGGTGCCGGTTACAGATTTTATTGATTTTGTTGGCAAAGATGCAAAAGGGCAGATTGTGGTTGACAAAAAGAATGCAACGAATGTAGAAGGGGTGTGGGCTGCAGGAGATGTGACCGATATCACGGAGAAACAAATATCTGTTGCGGTCGGAGAAGGTTCCAAAGCTGCCCTCGAAATGATCAATTATTTTCAAACACACTAGATATGCAATCCACTTCAAGCAGCAAAGGATTGATGATTGGAATTATTGTCGTAACGGTTTTGATTTTTGCTGGACTCGCCTTTGCGATCATCAAGGCTCCAGCGGGCCCATCCAATGGTGGAGTCGAAGAGCAGCATTCTTTTCATGACGCAAACAATCCATTTCAAGGTCCAGCGGATGCAAAAGTGGTTGTTCGTTTGTTTGGAGATTATCAATGCCCTGCCTGTCGCGTAGCTGAGGGCGCGACGCAGTATGCAATCAATACATATAAAGATCGTGTGAAATTTGTGTGGAATGATTTTCCCCTGACCACCATTCATCCAAATGCACGTCCAGCATCAAACGCCGCGCGTTGTGCTGAGGAGCAGGGGAAGTTTTGGGAATATCACGATATGCTCTATGACAAACAGACGGACTGGTCTCATGAGCGTTCTCCTCAAGCGAAATTTAACGACTATGCCGCATCCCTTGGTTTGAACAAGGATACCTTTTCCTCATGTTTGTCTTCTCGAACACATGATGGCAAGATCGCGGATGACATAAGCGAAGGAAATCGCAACCGCGTAGACCGTACACCAACCGTATTCATTAACAATCGTCGTTTTTTTGCACTCACGCCAGCAGAATGGGACAAAGCCATTCAGGAGCAATTATTGACAGGCAATTGATAAAGTGCATCCACGCACTTATAATGCACCTGTTGAACTTTGTTCATTAATGTTTTTTTGATCTATGTCAGAAATGCGTTTTTGGGAGGCGAGTCCAAAGAGCACCTTTGTGATGGGATTGCTCCTTGGCATTGCGATCTCCGCTGTGATTGCTCTTATCATGGTTTTGACGATGATGATGGGTGGAGGGACGTTTGCCGCACGAGGAAATAGTGGCACGATTGCGGCGGTCACCGATCCTGGTACAAACACACAACCACCAGCACCTGCTGCGGCTGGACCGGTAAAAGCTGTCAACGAGAAAGAAGATCATATTCTTGGCAACAAGAAGGCAAAAGTAACTCTGATTGAATACTCGGATTTTGAGTGTCCATTTTGCAAGCGCTATCTTCCAACCGTTAAGCAAGCGGTGGCTGAATTTCCGAACGATGTGCGTTTAATCTATCGTCACTACCCACTTTCCTTTCATCCAAATGCACAGAAAGCGGCAGAAGCGTCCGAGTGTGCGGCGAAACTTGGTGGCAATGACGCGTTTTGGAAGATGCACGACAAAATCTTTACCATGGCAAGTCTATCCATGGATGCTTACGTGACAGCCGCTAAAGAGATTGGTTTGAACGAACAAAAATTTCGCTCTTGCGTTGATTCTGGAGAGACGGCCGGTCGTATCAACACAGATGCCAGCGAGGGGACAGCGGCAGGTGTCGAAGGAACCCCAGCCACGTTTGTGAATGGAACGTTGGTGAGTGGCGCTGTGCCGTACGAAACATTAAAAGCAGCGATTCAGGCGGCGGGGGGGAGCAAGTAGTCATGAAAACATAAAAACACGAGAACATAAAAACAAGAGTCGATCGCAAGGTCGGCTCTTGTTTTATTCTTTCTATTTGCTATCATCTCGCCACAGATGGAGAGGTCGCATAGTGGCCTAGTGCACGCGCTTGGAAAGCGCGCATACCGCAAGGTATCGAGGGTTCGAATCCCTCCCTCTCCGCCATGACAATATTGTATCGTGCAACCCGAGTGCCTCAAAACGTTCGAGATGTGTGCGATAGAGAAAACCGCCTGAAAGGGCGGTTTTGTCATTGATAATAATGGTTGAGTTATTCCAAAACACAGCGTAGCATAACGGCATTCATATGAATTACCCCCAAGGCTCTATTTGGCGTAAGTGGGATCTTCACGTACACACTCCAGCATCTTATCTAAATAGCCAATTTCCTGACAACTGGGATGAGTATGTTAAAGGTGGATCTATTGAGAATCCGACAATTCGCGAACGAGCTATCAAGGTACTTGAGGGGGGTTCAGAAGCATTCCGCCAACGTAAACAGAAGTATCGTTTATTTTGAACCAGCTTTACTCCTATAACAATTCAATTTTTTTGTTACAGTAAATCAATTTACTCCTCAAATTACCCAGCAGCTCCCGCTTCTCCGTCACGCTCCCATCCTTCAGTACGTACTTCGCATACGTCCGCATGTCTGTTTCGATGTTCGCCGTGTTAGTTAATGAGACTCCACCTGACATCACGGCTTGGAAGCGATTGAATCGCTTCACCTCTTCCTCGAATTTGATTCGCACGCCAAGCTCGTTGATATCCACTTGATCGATAATTTTAAGGAGTTCGGTAATCAGTTCCTCTTCGCGAATGTATTGGTTTTTGCAGTCACGGTCCTTCGCTCGCGAGCAGCCGTAGTAGATGTATTTCGCGGTCGTACCGTCTTTGAGCTGCTTATATTTTTCCTCCGCGCTGATGCCGGATCCGCAAAGGCCGCAAGTGAAGAGCTTCGTAAAGGCGAATTCTTTATTGCCCCGGACGATTTGGTCGCGCTTAAGCTGGGCTTGGGCTTTTTGGAATAGCTCTTCCGTGATGATGGGTACGTGCTTGCCTTGGTGCCAGCTCCCGCTCTCTTTCGGATATTCAAACCTGCCGCAGTAGAAAGGGTTGTCGAGAATCCGATAAACGCCAGCCAAGGTAAGGGCTTTGTTCCCTCTCGTATGGAAGTTCAGGTCGTGCTTTAGCCAGTTATAGATCTTTCTGCCGCTCCAGCCTTCATAGGCATGCTTTTCAAAGATTTGCTTCATGACCGGCGCACGAGCAGGGTCGATGATGATCTCACACTTCTTGTCCTGCCGGTATTGGTTCAGGTATCCGAGCGGTGCGACTCCAGGCCAGAGCCCCATTTCGACTCGTGTCCGTAGGCCTCGCTTCACGTTCTCGCCTCGATGGTCGTTCTCAAGCTTGGCCGTCGAGCCCAAGATCATGAGCAGAAATTTTTCGTTTGGTGAATTGGTAAAATTCTGGCCGTGCGTACGGATCTCCAGAAGGAGCTTTTGGTCCATGAGATCCACGATCGACCCAAGGTCACCTGCGTTTCTCGATAAGCGGTCTGGAGCCCAGGTGAGGATGGCATTGAATCTTCCTGCTCGGATGTCTTTAATAAGTTCGTTGAAGACGGGTCGCTGACCCGTATCTTTGGCCGAGTGGCTTTCACGGCGCACCTCGACCACCTCAAGCCCATCCCGTTCGGCTACTTGGAGCATCTCCTTTATCTGTGAATCGATAGACAATACCTGTCTCTCTTCGCTCTCCAGGCTCCTGCGAGCATAAAGGACATAACGAGGCTTGGATGATGCCTGGATTCCCGGCTGTTCGGTTTCTGTGCGGGAAGTCGCAAATTTTGTCGCTATTCGCGTGTTCATATACCACCCACCAATGACGCCAGGGCGGTGGGGCGTCTAGGGTGGCCTGTAGGTAAACTGTAGGTAAGAAGGCTTCCCTTTTAGGG
>VGLT01000074.1 GCA_016866635.1 Candidatus Uhrbacteria bacterium | reverse complement strand
CTTTGAGCTTGTCATAAAAATCAACAATCACGGACGCAAGCGGCATGGAATAATGTAATATTGCTCGCTGCTGATCGAGGTACTCCGTGGTTTTATACACCCCACGACGATCTTGCACGAGCGCCATCACATTTCCCATGTATTCTTTTGGTGACACAATATCAACCTTGACCCACGGTTCACGCGTCTCCTCAATCACGGATGCATCAGGGAAATCCGCGGGCGCTTTAATCAAACGCATCTCGCCGTTTGTTCGCGTGACTTCATATCCTACCGAAGGCGTTGTCACCACAACCTCCATCCCAAACTCACGACTCAATCGCTCCTGCACGATTTCCAAATGCAACATCCCAAGCAATCCACAACGAAACCCAAAGCCAAGCGCCGTCGAATGTTCTGGTTCAAAGGTCAGCGCCGCATCATTTAATTTTAATTTGAGAATAGCATCACGCAATTTCTCATATTCATTCCCCTCCTGTGGAAAAATCCCCGCATACACCATGGGGTGCACCTCTTTATATCCGGGCAAAGGCTCGACAGATGCTCCCGCAAGAGCAACCGTGTCACCAACGCGAACGGAACTGATATCCTTGAGCCCTGTGACAAGATATCCAATATCTCCCGCCTGCATCTGTCCAGATGCAACATGCTCTGGCTTCATGTATCCAATTTCAAGCGCAACACCTTCGGCCTGCGTTGCTAAAAACTGGACGTGTTGATTTTTCTCTAATGCTCCATCAACGCATCGAATATACGCAATCACCCCTTGATAGTCATCGTATTTGGAATCAAAAATAACGGCACGAAATGGTTTAGCAGGCTCACCACTTGGCGGTGGAACATCTTTCACGATGCGTTCGAGAATCTTATCGACCCCCTCCCCGGTTTTTCCTGAAGCGTGCAAAATTTCTTCGCGCTTGCATCCGATAAGCTGCATCAATTCCGCAGCGCGGCGCTCCACATCTGAGTTTGGAAGGTCGATCTTGTTCAGGACAGGAATAATCGTCAGATTTTGCTCGATGGCCAAATACAAGTTCGCGATGGTTTGTGCCTGAACACCTTGCGTTGAATCAACCAGAAGCACCGCTCCCTCCACTGCCGCAAGCGATCGAGATACTTCATACGCGAAATCCACGTGTCCGGGTGTATCAATCAAATTCAATTCATATTCCTTATATCTCATTCTCGCCGGCTGGAGCTTGATCGTGATCCCACGCTCACGCTCCAAATCCATGGTATCAAGCAATTGTTCTTTCATTTTGCGCTTCTCAATCGTTCCCGTCATTTCAAGCAAACGATCGGCAAGTGTCGACTTGCCGTGATCAATATGCGCAATAATGCAAAAATTTCGGATTTTAGACTGCTCCATGTCGCGTATTCTGTCGAAAAAATGCCATTTTGGCAATGCTTTGACGCCAACGCCTAGCAAACGTATCATTTCAACATGAAATTGATCGTCGGCCTGGGAAATCATGGAAAGAAATATGAACATACCCGCCATAATATAGGATGGGACGTGGTTGAGATGTTCGCGAAGAAAATGGATGCGCGTTTTTCTAAAAAAGCTGATTTTAAGGCTGAAGTGGCGGAAGTCCGAATCGCAGACGAAAAGATTCTGTTGGTCCATCCCCTCACCTATATGAATTTGTCAGGAGAAGCCGTCGCAGCGATTCAACAGTATTATAAGGTTAGTCTCAAAGATATTCTTTTGGTTCACGATGAAATGGATTTTGCTGCTGGGACGATGGCCTTTGCAGCAAAGGGACGAGATGCGGGTCACAATGGCGTTGCCTCGATTCATGAAATGCTTAAAACAACTGCCATCAATCGTTTGCGACTTGGAATCGGGCGGCCCCGTCCACCAATTGAAAAAGAGGTATACGTCTTGGAAAAATTCTCCACAGATGAGATCACGAGCATAAAAAAGATGTCCACACGTGCCACGGAGGCAATGGAGGATTGGGTGAAATCAGGGATTGACAAAAGCATGAATACATGGAACGGGGTATAGAGTGGATCAAGCACGAGTTGCAAAAATTTGTTTAGGGAGTTTTCCGGGATTTGGAAGCCGATCGCTCAGAAAAATCTGGGCTGCGTTTTCCCGTCCCGAAGAAGCTTGGTCAGCTTCTGCACAAGCGTTGAAGCGTGTTGGGATTCAAGAAAGCACCGTTGAGAGATTTACTGCATGGCGCAAAACATGCGTGCCAAGTAGATTCATCGAACAACTTGAAAAAGAATCGATCCGCGTTTTATTTCGCGATGATGCGGAATATCCACAATCGCTACAGCTATCCACTGATCCACCGGAAATTTTATTTGTGCGCGGAACGCTCAAGGATATCCCCGCCATTGCCGTCGTTGGCACACGACGCATCACCATGTATGGCAAAAGCTGTGTCGATGGGATCGTCCCTGACCTCGCTCGAGCGGGATTTGCCATCGTATCAGGCATGGCGTTAGGGATCGATGGAGCCGTTCATCGTGCGACGCTCGATGCACGAGGGACAACGGTCGCGATTCTTGGAACTGGTGTTGATGACGCGGCTTTATATCCACGCGAACATGTTGCCCTGGCACAGGAAATCATCAAAAGTGGTGGTGCTGTCGTGAGTGAATTTCCTCCCGGCACGCAAAGTTTTAAAGTGCACTTTCCTATTCGCAATCGCCTCATTGCGGCTTGGGCGCTTGCCACACTTGTCATTGAAGCGGATCTGGATAGCGGCTCTCTCATCACAGCTAAACTCGCCCTAGAAGAAAATCACGAAGTTCTGGCTATTCCTGGTCCCATTTGGGCAGATCAATCGCGCGGGGCAAACTCCCTGCTCAAATCCGGTGCAAAAATCTGCACACAGGCCGCAGACGTCTTGGAAGCAATCGCCTTTGATCAGCCAGAATTGATCGCGCAAGCACGAGCAAGTCTCCCCATGGATCCAACGGAACAAAACATTATTGATGCTCTGGCAGAGCCAAAGCATATTGATGATCTGACAACGGAGATTGGTCTGGATCCTGGCAGCATGTCGGGCAAAATGGCGTTATTAGAAATCAAGGGATTGGTAAAGCCCATTGGAGGTCAAATGTGGATCAAGACTCGTCAAAAAGAATAATCACATTTGCTTTTCCTTCCTTTATCCTTTATCTTGAACCCCATTGCTATGCATCTTGTTATCGTCGAGTCCCCCACGAAGGCAAAGACCATTCGCAAATTTTTGGGCAGTGATTATCATGTCATTGCCTCCATGGGACATGTACGCGATCTGCCGCAATCCGCGGCGGATGTTCCAGCAGAATACAAAAAGACTCCCAAAGGTCAGCTTGGGGTTGATGTAGAACATGATTTTGATCCTTTGTATGTGATTTCAAAAAATAAAACCAAAGTTATCACAGAACTGAAAAAATTATTGAAAGATGCCGAAGACATCTATCTTGCGACGGACGAAGACCGCGAAGGAGAAAGCATCAGCTGGCACCTGTTGCAGATCTTAAAACCAAAGGTCCCCGTCAAACGCATGGTGTTTCATGAAATTACCAAGCACGCGATTGAGCAAGCCTTGGCTCATCCACGTGAAATCGATGAACGACTGGTACGCGCACAAGAAACACGCCGTATCCTTGATCGATTGGTTGGCTATGGGATCTCCCCCGTGTTGTGGAAAAAACTGACCTATGGATTGTCAGCCGGTCGCGTACAATCCGCAGCGCTCAAAGCGATCATTGATCGTGAGCGAGCTCGATTAGCGTTTAAGAAAGGCGCATACTGGGATGTCGTCGCTTCGCTTCACGCAACACGCAACACGCAGCACGCAACCTTCGAAGCAAAATTATCTGAGACACAGGGGAAGCGTGTTGCCGTTGGAAAAGATTTTGATGAACAGACCGGTACACTCAAATCAAAGAATAAGGATATTATATTATTGGATGCCACGGGGGCAAACAAGATAGCCGAAGAAGCTCTCAAACTTCCGTGGACCATTGCGGATGTAACAGAGAAGCCCACCACGCGTCGGCCAGCACCACCCTTTATCACCTCAAGCTTACAGCAAGAAGGCAATCGCAAACTCGGATTATCGTCGAAAGAAACGATGCGCGTAGCACAGTCATTGTACGAAAAGGGATTTATCACCTATATGCGTACCGATTCGGTCGCTCTGTCTCAAGAAGCAATCAAAGGCATTCGCACAGGAGTAGAAAAGCGTTTTGGAACAGAATTTATTACACCCGAACCACGTCACTACACCAGTACATCCAAAGGCGCACAAGAAGCCCACGAAGCCATCCGTCCGAGCCTCGCGTTCGCCTCACCAGATGAAACCGGATTGACAGGAGCGGAACGTGATCTGTACGAATTGATTTGGATGCGCACACTGGCCTCCCAGATGCCTGACAGTAAGCACGTGCAAATCACTGCCACGTCTCACGTAGGCCCTCATGTATTTACTTCGACCGGGATGCGTACTCTTTTCCCCGGCTTTTTGCGTGCCTATGCAGAAGGGAGTGATGATACGGAACAAGCATTAGAAGAACTTGAGAAGCCGCTCCCAG
>VGLT01000073.1 GCA_016866635.1 Candidatus Uhrbacteria bacterium | reverse complement strand
CCTCACCATGCCGGACCTCACCATGCCGGACCTCACCATGCCGGACCTCACCATGCCGGACCTCACCATGCCGGACCTCGTGAAGGAAGACATGGTGGTCTCGCCAGACCTGCTCACGTCGCCCGTGAGTTTCACCATGCAGGGAACGGTGACGAACTTCAACGGAGTGAATGTCGCGTTCGCTACAGGGGACTTCACGGTCGACAACAAGCAGGACCTCGTGGTCGCGGCGCGCGACAGCGGGATCCGCATCCTCCGCGGTGTGGGTGACGGGAGCTTCGTGCTCAACCCCAATGCCTACGGTGCAAGCCAAGGGCTGCGGGTGTGCGTCGCGGGAAACCTGAACGGCGATGCCAAGCCGGATCTCGTTACCACGGGCGCCTCTGGCAACGGCACCCTGCACACGATGATCAACGATGCCATGATGGGGGGGCAGGGGTCGTTCAAGATCGCGAATGAGTGGTCGGTCGGCGGTACTCTGCCGTGGAGACTCGTCGTGAACGACTGGAACATGGACGGCAACATGGACGTCGCCGTGATCCTGAGCGGCGGGGTGGTGTCGGTACTCCGGGGCGACGGAGCCGGCGGGTTTGCCGCGAACCCCGTCAAGCTCACGTTCATGAATCCGACCAACCTTGCTTCGGCGGACTGGAGCGGGGATGGTCTGTCTGACCTGGCCGTCCTGACCAGCAAGGGGGTGGAGCTCGTCAAGGGCTGGGGAAACGGCACGTTCCAGGCGCCGGTCATCACAACCCTTCCCGGAGGGATCACTCCTCAGGGTCTCGTCGGCGGCAACTTCGACGGAGACACTTGGCTCGACATGGCCGTGTCCTTCGGCGGTGCGGGCGGCGGGGTCGTACTTCTCCAAGGTGCGCCGAACGGGGTGTTCACCGTCGGAGGCCAGGCTTCGGTGAACGTCTCGAACACCGTCGCCGGTCTCGTGGTCGGGGACTTCAACAAGGACAAGGTGATGGACTTCGTCGTCGGCAACGTCGGAGTCCAGAAGTTCACCTTGTTCCTGGGCGAAGGCAAGGCAAAGGTGAAGCCGGGCATCACCTTTGGATCGGGATCCGACCCGATCGACCTCACCCTGGGCGACTGGAATGGCGACGGAAAGTCCGACATCGCCATCCTGAGCGCGACGCAGATCACCGTCGCACTCAACACCACTCCGTGATCACCTGGGCGTTCCGATCAGTCGAGCTCGCAAGAGCTGGCTGATCGGGCGCCCTGTTTTTTTATGTAAATCCTTCCACCGCTTCATCTAAATGTTTTTTTCGATCGATTTCGGACAACTCAATGACGGATTTGGCAATTCGGCTTGGGTGCGGAACTTCTTCAAATAAAAATCGGGCTTTTTCCCCAGCGGTTTGAATCTCGACATTGCCATAATCAAGGAGTGTTTTGATCGCGCCTGTTACGTTGGAGGTCACATCTTGAATTTGATACAAGCGCAACTCAGAGATATGGCGACTGAACAACCCAATTTGTTCGATATTCAATACACGTTCTGTTGTGACCACCCAGATATCCAAGTAATAATCCATGAAATGTTGGAATAAAAAAAGCCAAACAAAGAGAAAAAGAAATGAACCAGCTAATACGATAATAGGGAGCCAGACAGGATCTTGGAGAATCCAGATTTGATAGGTGTGAAGATACCAATACAGAATAAGAGGAAGGACCAAGATCCCAATATAACTGATGATGAGTCCAATTAAGGTAATTGGATGGCGACGCAAAAAATGGATGATTTTTTCATTCGGACTACAATTGGGGAGATGGTTTAAATGGATCATGCAATTAAATACGTGGACCAAGGTCACCAAAGAGATTGATCGATTGAGACCAGTCCACGGTTACGAGATAGGGAATCGTTAATACAAAAACGCCGACAACGACCAGGAGAAACACAAGAGTGGTGACATAGGTCGTCATTCCAGCAGGCGCATATCGAAAATTTAAGCTGACCGTGATGAGCGTCAGAATGCCAAATAACGCCATGAGAATCAGCCACGCAACCAACAACCACAGTAAAGGAAACATATCCTTATAGTATTGTAGCCTGTCGTTCCGGAGGTTTCAATCCAAGATGGAGATAGGCGGCATCTGTTGCAACTCTGCCCCGTGGAGTGCGCAACAACAGACCTTCTTGTAGTAAGAATGGTTCGATCACTTCTTCGAGCGTTTCCATTTCTTCTGCGGTTGCCGCGGCGAGCGTGTTTAGTCCAACCGGACCTCCTTCAAATTTTTCGATGAGCGATTTGAGTGTGCGACGATCAGCCTCATCTAAGCCACGTGTGTCGATTTCTAACGATGAGAGAGCTTGATGAACCGTGTCTGCATGCAAATTTCCATTGGCAATGACTTGAGCATAGTCGCGAACGCGTTTTAATAATCGATTTCCAATGCGCGGAGTGCGGCGTGCACGATGAGCAATGACTTCCAACGCTTCGGTAGACATGTCAATTTGAAGTAATTGAGAGCTTCGTTTCAAAATATCACGCATGTCATCGACGCCGTAAAAATCCAAATGATAGGTGACGCCAAAACGGTCGCGGAGAGGAGCGGATAAGAGAGAGAGTCTGGTTGTTGCACCAATCAGGGTAAATCGTTTTAGATCCAATCTGAGAGTGCGTGCCATTGGACCTTTTCCAATCACGATGTCGAGGGCAAAATCTTCCATGGCTGGATACAACACTTCTTCAATCGAGCGATTCATGCGGTGGATTTCGTCTACGAACAAAATGTCACCCTCTTCGAGGTTCGTTAAAATCGCGGCTAAGTCCCCGACACGTTCCAGAGCGGGTCCACTCGTCACTTTTATCTGTGCTCCCATTTCGTTGGCGATCACGTGGGCGAGAGAGGTTTTTCCAAGTCCCGGAGGGCCATAGAGTAAAACGTGTTCACACGCTTCCTCGCGTCCCTTTGCCGCTTCCAAAAAAATCCGCAAATTTTCTTTTATTTTTGATTGGCCAATAAAATCTCCCAAGGTTTTTGGCCGCAATGCCACATCTAAACCACGATCAACTTCTTGAGGTTCTGGAGCTGACAAGCGCACATCTGTTTCCATAGGGAGGATAGTATCTGGTTTACTTTTTTCTTGCCAGAACAAAAAAGTTTTTGCCGATCTTGAGATGCTCGATCGTGAGAAGGGGGTGTAACCACAGCGCACGCCATTCTGATTCACTGAATAGGTGGACAAAGCGCTGAGCATTTGCGCCCTCGGCTTTCCATGGAACCCAGGTGTCACCGGATGGTTCTCTCGTATTCCAAGCAGTGGCCGCAATGATCCCTCCGGATTTGGTGACTCGAATCAATTCTTCCGTCGCCTGTTCTCGATCGCTTGCGGTTGGCAGATGATGGAGCACGGCCAGGCACACGGTGACATCGGCGATAGCGTCTTCAAGATCAAGTTGAGGAAAACCACCAGGGCGGATGTTGAGAGAGGGGGTGGCTGAGGCGCGCAGGGTGGAAGATGGTTCAAGGCCGATATACCTGACATTCGCGGGGAGTCTGTTTGCGAATCTTCCGTTCCCTGCACCAATATCCACAATGGTCATTCCAGATTGAATGTTTTTTACGATTTCCTTTTCTTCTTCCCAGACAAATCCGCGCGTGCGAGCAAAGGCGGGTCCGTGCATTTCGTAAAAATCCGCTACCGATTGGCGGATATCCTTGGCAAAGTCGTTATTCATGGCTAACATCATCCAATCATGCCAGAACTTCTCCGTCCACCTCAGAAGATCGTTGACGCCATTATGACGGATGTTTTGATGCTTCCGGAGCCAACCACGCAAATTATTGAAAAAACGATTCGTAGGCATTTAGCTGGAACGCGATTCCGCTATCCTAAGTCGCACGAGATGGTGGCTGCCTATCGCGCACAAATAAAAAAGGAACGCCGTTTAGATTTAGAAAAATTATTGCGCGGTAAAGTGGTTCGTACGGATTCAGGAGTGGCTCCGATCACGTTATTGACTAAACCGTATGCCTGTCCCGGCAAATGCGTCTATTGTCCGACCGAAGCGCGTATGCCCAAAAGCTATGTGGCGAGTGAGCCAGCCGCTGCCCGTGCTCTGCGTTTGAATTTTGATCCGTACGCACAGGTCAAACGCCGCATTCAGGCATTGGAAGCAAACGGACATGAAGCAAAGAAAATTGAACTCATCATTAAAGGAGGGACCTGGTCTGCGTATCCGTGGACCTATCGTCAGTGGTTTGTGAAGCGGTGTTTTGATGCGGCCAATCATTTGGGGCAGGTTAAACGTAAACGTTTTGCCACGTTAGCCGAAAGTCAAACTCACAACGAAACAACAGACTATCGTATCATTGGAATCACTATCGAAACGCGTCCGGATTTGATTTTTCCTAAAGAACTCATTCGTTTACGTGAACTTGGCGTTACGCGAGTAGAGCTGGGTGTGCAAGCTATTGATGATGCAATTTTACTACTCACAAAGCGAGGGCATGATGTCGATGCTGTGGTGCGAGCGACCGTGTTGCTTAAAGCAACGGCTTTTAAGACAGACTATCATTTTTTACCTGGTCAGCCTGGTTCGAATCCACAAAAAGATGTGGACATGTTCAAACAACTTTTTGATGACCCCCGCTTTCGCCCGG
>VGLT01000072.1 GCA_016866635.1 Candidatus Uhrbacteria bacterium | reverse complement strand
ATCACCGAGCTGTAAGGAGAGGATGCGTTTGCGTCGAAACGCTATGGGAACTTTTCCCTGAGCGATACGCTGTGCCAACCCTTCTACGGCAGCGGTCTTCCCCACTCCTGGCTCTCCGATCAACAGGGGATTATTTTTTTGTTTGCGTGCGATGACGTGCAGTAAACGTTCAATGATTTCATCCATCCCGACCATCGGAACGCTTGTGGAACGTCGTGCAAGATCCGTCAGATCAACCGTAAACGATCCGTCCTCTTTTGATCCCCGTTTTTCCGCTCGCTGGCGAGAAATAATCAACCACGCCATGCCCAACAGCGCGACGACAATTAGAAAACGAATCAAGAGAGACAACACAGATTAACGTTTTGGTTTGGGTGCAGAAACCGGTGCAGGGGCTGGCTGAGGCGGCAATTTAATGACGGCAGGCGGTTTGGAGCGGATGATGGGAGGTTTCATGTACCCCGGTGTCACATACCCAGGAGTTCCTCCTCCTGTCTCAATAACCGGAGGGCGATATCCTCCGCCACGAAAAATTTCAAAATAGGCAAACGCAGCTGCGGCGACAATCCCAACCCCTGCAATCGCATACGTTATCGTCTTGCTCTTGGTCGAAACCGATGTTGGCATAAAATACACAAAAAAAGAATGATATAGATGCATTATAGACAATATTTAGATAAAGTGGTAGGCTCCTGAGGAAAGATTTACTCGTAATGAAACGGCTGTATACGCGCCTTGTTCAGACTTACTTTGTTTTCCACTCCTTTGAATCCGTTTGCTGATGATCGCTTGTAGAAAAGAGTAGTTGTTAACGACTCTGAAGAAGGGCGTATGCCGATACTATATGGGATACGCTTTATTGGGTTTTATTGGAATCGTGATTGGTGGAATCGTGGGATACCTGGTGCGTGAAGCGAAGAGCAAACATACCGTTTCTGGAGCAGAAGCCAAAGCCAAAGAAATTATTCAAACGGCGGAGACAAAGCAAACCGAGGTTCTGCAAAAGGCAAAAGAAAAAGCCATCAAAATCCTGGAAGAAGCGCGTGTAGAGGAAAAGCGCGCACTGGAGGAGATGAAAACACAACAGATGCAATTGGTTGAGCGTGAAAACGCCTTTAGCAAAAAGTTGTTGGAAATTGATGAAACCAAAGCAACGGCTGAGGCGGCAAAGAAAAAAGCTGAGGAAGAAAAACAAGCGTTGGAAGCGCTGAAACTCGAGGAAACCAAAAAACTGGAAGAAGTTTCTGGGTTAACTCGCGAACAAGCCTTACAGCGCATCATCACGCTCGTGGAAGAACAGAATAAGGATGATCTCCTGGGTCGGTTGCGCAAACTAGAAGAAATGGCCTCGGATGAAATTGATCAAAAAGCAAAAAATATTTTGGCTGTGGCCATTCAACGTCAGGCGTCTTCCCATGTGAGTGAAACAACGACGACGCACGTAGAGTTGCCAAGCGAGGAAATGAAAGGACGCATTATTGGGCGTGAGGGGCGCAATATTAAAGCGATCGAATTGTTGACCGGTTGTGAACTTATCGTGGATGACACACCGGGTGTTGTCACTGTTTCTGGATTTTCTCCCATTCGTCGCCAGGTAGCTAAACGCGCGCTGGAAAAACTGATTGCGGATGGACGCATTCACCCAGGTCGTATTGAAGAGACGGTGGAAGAGGCAAAAAAGGAATTATCGCTCGACATTAAAAAGGCGGGTGAAGATGCGTTGTATCAATTGGGTATTTCCATGGCGGGCATTGACCCAAAGCTCATTCAAATTTTGGGACGCTTAAAGTACCGCACGAGCTACGGACAAAACGCCATGATGCACTCGATGGAAGTGGCAAACCTGTCAGCCCTGCTGGCCGAAGAGTTGGGCGCTGATGTCCATGTCTGTAAAAAGGGTGGATTGTTTCATGACGTGGGGAAAGCCGTGGATCATGATATGCAGGGTAGTCACCCAGAACTGGGTTATCAGATCATGAAAAAATTCGGCTTTCCGGAAGAAATTTGTTACCAATCGATTGGTCACCATGAAGATAAACCAAAAACGATCGAGGCCGTGATCGTAAAGGCGGCGGATGCAATTTCTGGAGCTCGTCCTGGCGCGCGCAAAGACTCGCTCGAATTCTATGTGAAGCGTTTGCAGGAATTAGAAAATGTTGCGACATCGTTTGAAGGTGTTGAAAAAGCCTATGCGATTCAGGCGGGTCGTGAAATTCGTGTATTTGTAAATCCAAAAGCCATGGATGACTTTGGTGCAACCAAGATGGCACGCGACATCGCCAACAAAATTGAAGCAGAATTGAAATATCCAGGAGAAGTTCGAGTCACACTGATTCGGGAAACACGCGTGATCGAATACGCTAAATAAACACCCTTTGTTTGCTGGGTTGAGGGCAAAATGCTAAGCTGTAAATCTATGAACAAAGCAGAACTTATCAATCACTTGTCGGATAAGTGTGGCTTAACAAAAAAACAGGCGGAAGACGTGGTCGAGGCCTTTGTGGAGGTCGTGACTTCAACGCTTAAGAGCGGCGGGGAAGTAAACATCGCTGGCTTTGGCGCATTCATGGCCAAGACGCGCGCGGCCCGCATGGGTGTAAATCCACAAGCTCCTACAGAGAAAATTCAAATCCCAGCGGTCATTGTTCCAAAATTCAAGGCAGGAAAAGGATTAAAAGATGCACTGAAAGCTCCAAAGATGACGGCATCAGCCCCTGTGGAGCCACCCGCTCCAGCACCGGCACCAACACCCGCTCCCACAGTTCCTCCAACTTCCCCATCACCAACCATGTAATACCAAAACTCCGCCTCATGGGCGGAGTTTTGATGTACCTACTATACACTTCGAATCTTCTTCAACACATCCTCCCGTTTAATGAGCTGGGCCTTTTCACTTGCGCGCTCTTTCCATTCAACTGATTTTTCTTTCAGCGTTTTTTCCGATATGACCATACGCAATGGAATGCCGATTAAATCCGCATCAGCAAACTTTTGCCCCGGTGTCGCGTCCGCGCGATCATCCCACAAAACCTCAATTCCCATGTTCAGGAGACCATCATAGATCTCTTGAGCTGCTTGATCTATCTCGCCTTGCGTTTTTGAGTCTTTCGCACGCAAAGAAATCAGATGGACATCCATAGGGGCCACCGATGCAGGCCAAATCATTCCACGGTCGTCATGCGAAGCTTCTACAATGACTCCAACAGCGCGTGAAATGCCAATTCCATAACAACCCATCCACGGATGGTGCTTTTTACCTTTCTCATCAACAAACGTTAGATCAAAATCCTTAGGATATTTTTGCCCAAGATCAAACACATTTCCCACCTCCGATGCCCGCGCTTGCTTTAGCTCGCCGCGACCACATCGTTCACATGTATCCCCTACATTCACCTTGGCAATTTCCACATTCACACAAAAATCACATTTCTCACAGTAGAGAATGTCGTCTTCACCCGCATCGGTCAGCACCATAAACTCATAAGAAATTTTCTTGGAAAAACTGCCGCCTGAAGCCTCTGTCACTTTCGCGGTAAGTCCTATGCGTTTATAAATGTTGAGATACGCTTCTTTTACCAACTTGTAGAACCGTAGGAAATCCTTTTCGTCCGCATGAAAACTGTACATGTCTTTCATCAAAAACTCGCGACCACGCATCACTCCAGATTTAGCCCGCAGCTCATCGCGAAATTTCCAATGAATCTGATACACTTGGACCGGCAAATTCTTGTATGACTGGACACGACTCATGACGAGAGGCGTCACGATTTCTTCTTCACTTTGACCCAGTGCATATTCATTCCCTGTTCGACTATTCAATTTAAACAGCACATCAATAGAATCCCATCCGCCTGTTTGCACCCAGTTTGCTTTTGGATGGAGCATGGGCATGAGTAATTCCTGGCCTCCGACTGCATCCATCTCTTCACGCACGATTTGCTCGATCTTACGCAAAACACGCAACCCGAGTGGCAACCAGGAATACACACCTGCCATTTCTTGACGAACAAAACCCGCTTGCACCAATAACTTAGCATTGATTGATTCTCCATCGTGTGGAACCTGCTTTAACGTCTTTGAAAACAGTTGAGAATATTTCATACTTGATCTTGCAGAGCGTATCATATGACTCTAAAACAAAAAAGACACCTAAAAAGGTGTCTTTTTCTTACTCTGTTATTGTCTTCGGCGCATGACAAGCGAAGCCACCAATCCGATCACGAGTCCAATCGGCAGGAGCAGCCACATCCACCAAGTAGAATTTGCTGAGCCAGATGGCTGTGGAATGACGTTGATTGGAGTCACGGGAATCGGTTCTGGAGAGGTTGATGGATGATCAACCGTAGATGTCGTGGTGGTTGGTGCAATCACAGGAGGAGGTGTGGTCGGAGTGATAACGACAGGGGGTGGCGTTGGTGTCACGGGTTTTGGAACCGGTGCTGGCGCAGGACAATCCATAGACTTAAAGGTCAGTGTGGATGAGTAGCCCGTCACCAAACCTACGACGTTTTCCCCTCGCACGCGCATTTGATACGATTTGCCACAAGTCACGTTCATTGTATAGGTCGTCGCCTTTTGCCAATTGGATGAAGTATTGCCCGTCAAATTTTGTACTTGATAGGTAGAAGCATTGCCCGTCCAACTGATCGTTGCCTGTGTTTGTGACTGAGAA
>VGLT01000071.1 GCA_016866635.1 Candidatus Uhrbacteria bacterium | reverse complement strand
TACCTGCTCTCGCGTGGCCACCAAGTCACGACTTATGATATTTTACCCTTCGCCTATCCAGAACGTTCGATGGTCACAGAAGTGATGGGAGATATTCGAGATGCACAAAAACTTACAGAGAGCATGATGGGCGCACAGGTCGTCATCCATACAGCAGCGGCATTGCCACTTTATTCCCAAGAAGATATTCGTTCGACGGATATCGATGGTACAAGGAATGTGTGTGAGGCGGTTGTCAAGCAGGGTGTTGATCGCTTGATTCATATTTCTTCTACGGCTGTGTATGGGATACCCGATCATCATCCATTGTATGAAACAGACGCACTCGATGGTGTAGGCGAATACGGAAAAGCAAAGATTGCCGCAGAAAAAATTTGCCTGGAGCTCCGGGCGAACGGTGTCTGTACATCTGTGATTCGGCCTAAGTCATTTATTGGGCCCGAGCGCCTTGGTGTTTTTGCCCTCTTCTATGATTGGGCGGCGGATGGTCGTGGCTTCCCGATGATTGGTTCAGGGAACAATAGATATCAACTCCTTGATGTCGAGGATTTGTGCGAGGCGATCTATCTCTGTGCCACCCTTCCTCAAGAAAAAGTAAACGAGACCTTTAATATCGGAGCGAAAGATTTTAGAACCATGCGGGAAGATTATCAAGCAGTTCTTGATGTGGCTGGGTTCGGTAAAAAAATTCATCCACTTCCCGCGACACCGGTGATCTGGGCTTTACGCTTTCTAGAAGCGTTGCATCTCTCGCCTTTGTATAAGTGGGTGTACGAGACGGCCAGTATGGATAGTTTTGTTTCTCTAGAAAAAGCAGAGCGTATGCTTGGCTATACCCCTCGATTTTCTAATCAGCAGGCGTTGATCAGAAATTTTCGATGGTATCTCGAGCATCGGAGAGAATTTGCCCACGCCCGTGGCGTAACACATCGCGTGCCCTGGAGGCAGGGATTGCTTTCCTGTTTCAAATTATTTTTTTAATTTAGACCCCCAGGATCGTCTGACCGATGGAATGGCTAAGACTTAAGCATTTGAATGGGCCCTGGCCGTTGAGAACTTCTGCCATGGGGCATGAGTCCGTGATCCACACATCGACAAATCCTTCCTGAAGAAATTGTTTCCACGAATCACCTTCAAACACACCGTGGGTTGCAAAAACACTGACCAAACGGGCGCCGTGCTCTACTAGGGTACGTTTACACAGGATGGTGGTTCGTCCGGAGTGAATAAGATCGTCAACAATAATGGCATCCCGACCACGGACGTCTCCCTCGATCAGCGTCATGTTATATTCATTCCCGTCTCGGCGTTTTGCACAAATCGCCAGATCAACGGCTGGGGGAAATTGGTTCTTGAATCGTTTATAGGCTCCCTCATCCGGAAAAACGATGATCGGATTATCTCGTTCTTTCAACTCTTGCAACAGGAGATGGAGAGCGGTTTCGAATCGTGGACAGATATTTGGACCGAAGTAGTGACGAATTCCCAAAGCATGAATATCCCAGATATACAGGGGAATGGATCCGGGACCAGCTGGTGATACCGCAGATAGCATCTGAGCAAGCGTACCCGCTGTCGCAACCTGTCCCTCTGCATCGATACGCTCCATGGTACCCGTGGGAAAATAGGGAAGCAGAAAGCGGAGGGAGCGCGGGCGAAGATGGGCGAGCGAATACAGAAGGCTCACCTGTTCGAAAATTGTATGAGGGTTATCAAACGATGCTAAAAAAGAGACATCTGCAGCCTTCAAACGATCTGCTTCATAAAAAAAAGTGTTTGGAAAACCATCCTTAAAAGATCCCCAATTGATTTTTCCAAGTTTAATTTGAGAATACTGGTGCACGATACGTCTCGCCAACACCTCCATTTGTGGACACGTGAGAAGAATAGGACCATGTTTCATACACCGATCGTGAGGAAGAAATATCGAATGAATACCAAATTCCTCAGCAGGAGTCAAACAATCCGACGTGACGCGTCTGAAGACATAGAGTATGATTTGCCCATGATTTCATCCTTGATTGACTTCTTACAAAAGCGTCTTAAAACGGACATGCGATACCTTTTAAAAGGTGGATCGTTGCTTTCCATCATGCATGTCGTAAGCTCGATCGTGAGCTTTATTTTGACCATCGCCTTTGCCAATCTCATTGCTCCAGAAACGTATGGGATCTATCGGTATGTTCTTTCTACGTATGCGCTGATTAAACTTCTCGCACTACCCGGTATTGATGCGGCCGTCCTCCAATCAACCAGCCGGGGATTTGAAGGAGTGTTACGAGAATCATTCTGGCGAAAATTTCGGTGGAGTTTTTTAGGCTCTTGTGTCTCGATCGGAATTGCTCTATGGAATTTTTCTGCCGGGGATGCGACGTTAGGGAGTTTGTTTGTTCTCATCGCTTGCGTTTTGCCTCTCATGGAAGCCCCGACAACGTCTTCGTTTTTGAATGGAAAAAAATTGTATCGCTTTTGGGTATTTTCAGATGTGAGCTCGTTGATTATTTCCGGAGCGGCGCTTGTGGCGGCGCTTGCCCTCACGGACCACATTCTCTTTATTATTCTGGCCTACTTTTTACCACAGATTTTTACCCGTCTATTTGTGTTCCTGTATACACAAAAACATTTTGTAACGAATCAACAAACCGATCCAGGTCTCTTGCGTTATGGAAAGCAGGTGACGCTGTTTCAGGTGATTTCCGGAGCGATTGCTTCCATTGATCAAATTGTTCTTTTTCACATACTTGGACCTGCAAATTTGGCTGTATTTTCCTTAGCCCAGGCCATTCCATTGCGGGTCCAAGGGCTTCTCCGTATCACAGGAATACTTGCCTCTCCAAAATTTGCTGTACGTTCCCCTCGGGAGATTGCGCGTTCCATGTGGCCTAAACTCCTCGCCTTTGCTGGGTTGATTTTATTGTCTTGCGTATGCTACGTCCTCATCGCACCATTTTTTTTCAAATTGTTTTTTCCAAAATATATTGCCTCGGTCGGCTATTCACAGGTGTTAATTTTCTTTACGCTTTCTGCCATGACCTATCCATTTTCCTCTCTTTTATTTGCCCACAAAAAAATGAAAGAGAGTTATGTGATCGGTATTGGAAGCTTTCTTGCTAAAGTTGCCGCTTTAGCTTTGTTTGTTCCGTCTTTTGGTATTTGGGGTGGAGTGGCCAGTATCCTTGCCGCATCCGCAACCACGATTTTCATTTCTCTGTTTTTTCTTATTCGACTCTCTCGTTCCCCGACGCTCGACGAGCAAGCAGTGGCTTTAGTATCGATAGCCGATAAGACGATCGATGGCTCCGCGTAATGTTTCTGTTCATTCCTCAGGTGCCCTGTCTACGGATCACAATCCCAACCGTTTTTAATAAAATGGCGAGGTCAAGAATGAGCGAACGATTTTTTACGTAAAATAAATCGTACTGTAATTTTGTCAGGTTGTCCTCGAGACTGGATGTTGGGGTCAAAAATTTTACCTGTGCCCAGCCGGTCAAACCGGGACGCGTCAGATGACGGAGAGCGTAATAGGGCATGCGATGAACGAGGGGCGTCACAAATTCAGGGCGCTCTGGTCGTGGTCCGATCAACGAGAGATCTCCGCGCAAGACATTCCAGATCTGTGGCAACTCGTCCAGACGTAGTTGGCGAAAGATTCGGCCTGCCGTGAAGAGTCGAGGATCTGTTTTTGCGTTTGTGGTGAATTGAGGACCTGACGATTCCGCATCCGGGCGCATGGTGCGGAATTTCCAAATGCGAATCATGCGACCATTTTTTCCAACCCGTATTTGAGAATAGAGGATTGGACCGCGGGACGAGAGCTTGATCACGATGGCAATGAAAGGGAAACACACCAACGTGAGAAGGCCAAACGGGATTGCTAAAACGACATCGATCGCACGCTTGACCCCCTCGTACCATTTTTTATCCGATTCTCGCAGATGATGGAGAAACCAGGTTTCGCTCACATATGACAGGGGGATGCGGCCTGTGGTCGCCTCTTCAATTTCTGCCCGATCGAGCAAGATGATGGGGGAGAATAAGGTCGCGTATAAGGCCTGTTTGATTTCCGGAACATCATCCGGACGAATCCCTAAAACAATCGTCGAGATTTGATCTTGCTTGATGACGTCTTGTAGACGACTCACATCCGAGATCCAATGGAGTTGAAGCGAAGGGTCGGATGTTCCCTCGGTTGACACTACGGTGGTCAAGGTTAATCCTAACGCACTTTTGCGCAACAATTCTTTTAAGTGTCGGATCTCACTGGCGGGTCCAATAAACAACACATTACCTCGAGAAAATCGTTCCGCTAAAAATCGTCCGAACAAAATTCTCCAGAAGTAGCCAAGCAGCAAGCTCAAGGCAAAATGCAAGAACAGGTTTGTGCGAGGGGCGATCGTGAACACGGGAATTAAGTAGAAAAAAGCAACCGCGATGGCCAAGTTTGCCAGCATGGCTTCGATGTAGGTGCGGAAAAATTTCATGCGATCGCGTATCAAGGTCAGATCGTATAATCCGGCGATATAAAATCCCGCGATCCAAAAAAAGGTGATGAGGGCAAACGGCCAGACGTGTTGATTCCAATTCTGTGCGCTGATGGTTTGGTAGCGAATCAACAGCGTTGCCAGCAAGGAAGCTTCAAAAATAATGACATCTCCAACAATCAGGAGCGCGCGTTTAATGTTTTGTCCGGCATTCAGCATAGGTGGCTCAAAGACTGCCCGTAATGTACTATGCCCACCGAATGCGTCAATAATGGGCCTATGCTATACTCCTTTTGCGTATGAGCGGAACTGTGGTCGATAAAAAGAATATTTTGGTCACCGGGGGAGCTGGGTTTATCGGTTCTCATCTGTGCGATGCCTTGGTGAAAGAGGCGCACGTGATTTGCAT
>VGLT01000070.1 GCA_016866635.1 Candidatus Uhrbacteria bacterium | reverse complement strand
ACGTATCACGCATGACAAGGCAAGTTATTGGGCTGAAGCCATTTTCCTGAGTTCACGCACGCGATCCTCTATCGGGGGATGGGTTGAAAAGAATTTTGAGAACCTGTGTCCACTAAATGGATTCGCGATCCAGAGATGTGCGGTTGCGGTTGATGCGTTTTGAACGGGTTTTTGATGACCATGAATTTTTTCCAATGCTCGTGCTAAACCTTCTGGATATCGTGTGAGCAGAGCGCCTGACGCATCGGCAAGATACTCGCGTTTGCGACTAATGGCGAATTTAATCAATTCACCAATGATGGGGGAAACGATCAAAAAAACGAGACCAATCATTGCGAGCCAGCCACCTCCGCCGCGATCCCGATCACGACCACTGAATACAGAGCCTCGAAAAAAGAAGTGTCCCAAGAGCGACAGAGAGCCTACGAGTACAGCGACGAGGATCATGAAACGCGTATCATAATTTTTTATATGTGACAGTTCGTGCGCAATCACCCCTTCCAATTCCTCATTTTCCAATAGCTGGATAATTCCGGTGGTGAGGGCGATCGAGGCCTTTTGTGGATTTCGGCCAGTGGCAAACGCGTTTGGCGCCGGATCATCGATAATATAGGTGCGTGGACGGGGCATTCCGGCGCTCAGACATAGATTTTCCACCAGATTCCATACATAAGGGGATTGTTCTCGCGTCGTTAATTCCTGTGCGCGAGAAGTTGCCAGCACGATCTTGTCGCCGGCAAACCAGGAGATCAGGGTCATGCCGATAGAAAGCGCTAGGGCAAAAACCAATCCAGCATAGCCGGCGCCCGTATACTCACCATACACATATCCAGCCGTGGCTAACACGCCGATAAATATCGCGATTAAAACGCGGCTTTTCCATCGATTGCTATCAATTTGCCTGTACATGACTAAAATTGCACCGCTGGCGCCTGCTTTTCTGCCTCAGTTTCTACCTCAAAGAATTCACGTGCTGTAAAACTAAATAAATTCGCAATGAAGTTGGTTGGGAACACCTGTAATTTTGTATTGAAGTCGCGCACGTTACCGTTGTAAAAGCGCCGCGACGCTTGAATCTTGTTTTCCGTATCGGACAGTTCATCTTGCAACTTAGCAAAATTTTCATTCGCCTTGAGATCTGGATACGCTTCCGCCACCGCAAATAAGCTTTTGAGGGTAGACGAGAGCATATTTTCCGCGGCTAACTTATCATGTGGATTGGTTGCTCTCATGGCGGCTGCACGGGCTTCCGTCACTTTCTGAAATACCCCCGACTCATGCGCTGCGTACCCTTTGACAGTATTCACGAGGTTTGGGATCAAATCATAGCGACGCTTGGTTTGTACGTCGATATCTGACCAGGCCTCATCCACACGATTCCGCATGGTGATAAGACCGTTATACATGGATATGATCCAAAGACCGATCAGCCCAAGAATACCAATACCAATCAAGAGAGTAATCATAGAAAAGACAGTATGAATAATTAGGACCAGTAGATCAAAGATTGAATCAGGTGTCAATTCATAGTAAGGTGGTGTGCGTCTCTATGCATGCCTCTATTTTTAAGTCGTATGATATTCGTGGGCTCGCACCACAGGAGATCCATGAGTCCGTTGCGCGACGGCTTGGCAAGGCACTGGCGTTTCTGTATCAACCAAAACAGGTGGTGGTCGGTCGTGATATGCGAGAAACATCGCCAGCCCTTGAAGACGCGTTGGTTGAGGGGCTGATCGCGAGCGGTGTCACGGTGACACGTATTGGGCTGTGCTCAACGCCCATGTTTAATTTTGCCGTTGGTGAGTCAAATGGAGTCTATGATTTGGGTGTCATGGTAACCGCATCACATAACCCGGCGGCGTATAATGGATTTAAGCTAACAAAAGCAGGATGCATTCCCATAGGTGAGGGGAGTGGAATGGAGGAGATTAAGACACTCATGATCTCTGATGAGCCGCTTTTGGATCATCCAGTTCAGGGAAAAATTTTGGAGGATACAGAAGTGTTGGGTCGCTATCTACAGCACATTTTTGATCTCGTACATGTGCCGGCAAAATTCCCAGCCTGGCGCATTGCGATTGATGCAGGAAGTGGCATGGGCGGAGTTGTTCTTCCATCCTTCTGCAAGCGACTAACAGGATTACAGGTCACCCCACTGTATTGGGAACCAGATGGAAGTTTTCCTTTTCACGAAGCTAATCCTCTGAAAAGCGAAACGCTGACAAAAGTTCGTGAGACGGTCGTGAATCAAGGATGTGTTTTTGGAGTTGCGTATGACGGGGATTGCGATCGCGTAGGTTTTATTGATGAACAAGGGACACCGATCCCTGGTGATTTGTTGACGGCACTGCTCGGGCGAGAGCTTCTCCGTGAGCGACCTGGTTCAACCATTTTATACGATCTTCGGTCATCATGGAGTGTACCTGAATGTATTCAAAAAGCTGGCGGTCGTCCAAGCATGTGTCGCGTGGGTCATGCGCATATTAAGCGACAAATGCGTGAGGAGCAGGGGATGTTTGGCGGGGAGTTATCCATGCATTTTTATTTTTCTGATCTGTGGAATGCTGAGTCTGGAGATCTTGCGATGCTCTACATACTACGCATGATGCTGCGTGAACAAAAACCTCTTTCTGTGCTATGGAAAGATCTAAAAACATATGCACATTCAGGCGAAATAAATTTTACGGTCAAGAGTCAGGCAACCACGATGCAAAACGTAGAAGAGCGTTTTCGTGCTGTGGCGACGGATATCTCGTATCTAGATGGTTTGCGTATGGAGTTTCGATCCAAGTCACAGCCGGAGGATGATTGGTGGTTTAATGTGCGTGCCTCAAATACAGAGCCACTCCTTCGACTGAATGTAGAAGCACGGACTGCAGAAAAAATGGAGATGCATAAAAAAGAATTGATCACGCTCATTACCGCGTGAGACTCTTTTCTCAGCATATATTATTTGTTCTAGAAAGAAAGGGCGAAGGATTGATCCGCTCGTTACGATCATTCTCCGATTGCTAGCATTTAGCTGTTAGTTTATAGTTGTTCGATAATGCATTGCAGGCCTTGCGCCGTCAGCAATATTTTGTATGTCAGACCATCCATCTGCAACCAACCACCTACCACCTAGCCCCTTTGTCCATCTCCACGTCCATTCCATGTTCTCGTTGTATGACGCGATGGGTGGACCGGAAGAATTGGTGGATCGTGCAAAAGAGCTTGGATACGACGCGCTCGCTCTGACCGACCACGCAGGGTTATACGGCGCGGTGGAATTTTATGAAGCGGCAAAAAAAGCTGGAATCAAGCCTATCATTGGCGTAGAGGCAAACGTCGCGCGCCACAAACACACGGACAAGCGACCGGGTATTGATACGCATTCGTCGCACATCACTTTGCTGGTGGAGACAAACGAGGGATATAATAATTTATTAAAACTCGTCTCTGCATCATTCATTGATGGTTTTTATTATAAGCCGCGTATTGATAAGGATTTGATGCGGCAGTATCACACCGGTTTGATTGCGCTCTCCGGCTGTGCGAAGGGGGAGATCCCAAGTGCCTGTCAGTCACACGATATGGAACGGGCTCTGCAACTCGTCCAGGAATACCAGGATATTTTTGGAAAGGAACAATTCTTTCTTGAACTCATTCATCAACCAGAATCTCCGACACAGGTTGATATCAATGAACAATTGATTGAACTGTCAAAAAAAACGGGAGCGCCGATCGTTGCGACCAAAGACGTCCACTATCTCCACCCGGCAGATCGCGATGCACAGGATGTTTTGCTCTGCATCCACAACGGAAAATTGTTGGATGACAACAACCGACAATCCATGTCTCTGGTGGACATGTCCCTGACGGCTCCATTAGAAATGGTCGCCGCCTTCCATGACCATCCCGAGGCAATAGAAAATAGTCGCAAGATCGCGGATCGTTGTCATCTCAACCTGGCATTAGGACAATTTCACCTGCCAAGCTTTGATGTTCCTTCGGGAAGAACGATTGAGGAATATTTGCGTGAGCTCTGTGCCAAAGGACTAGAAGAGCGCTATGCAGATCTAGTCGTTCGCAAGGAAGCAGGGGAGCGTATGGAGTTTGAGCTACAAACGATCGAGCGCATGGGGTTTGCGGCGTACTTTTTAATCGTGCAGGACTATATCGTTTGGGCAAAGGAACATGGCGTAATCGTAGGACCTGGACGTGGTTCTGCCGCAGGCTCGGTCGTTGCCTATGTTCTGCGTATCACGAACCTTGATCCGTTGCGTTATGGATTGCTGTTTGAGCGCTTCTTGAATCCTGATCGTATCTCCATGCCAGATATTGATACAGATTTTGATGATGTAAAGAGGAAGGATGTGATCGAATATGTCATGCAAAAATATGGAAATGATCGTGTGGCGGGCATTATCACTTTTGGAACAATGGCGGCACGCGCGGCCGTGCGAGATGTGGGCCGCGTGATGGGTTTGACGTTTCAGGAGGTCGATCGTATTGCCAAAGTGATCCCACCACCCGTACAAGGGAAACACATTCCTCTTAAAAAATCGATTGTAGAAGCTCCGGAGTTGCGCGCTTTGTACGAGAGCGAGCCGCGTGTAAAGCAATTGCTCGATTTTGCGATTAAACTCGAGGGAACGACTCGTCATGCCTCACAACACGCGTGTGGGATTGTGATTGCTCCGCGATCGCTTTCAGAATTTGCCCCGCTGCAAAAGGCTCAAGGGGGAGACGTCGATCAAGTCGTTCAATATTCTCTCCACTCATCCGAGGTGATCGGTCTACTCAAAATGGATTTCCTTGGTCTATCTAACCTGTCCATCATTCGTGATTGTCTGGAAATCATGGAGGCCGTGCATTATGTTAACGTGAATATCGACCAAATTCCGCTTGATGATGCAGCAACCTTCGCGCTCCTCGGAAGGGGAGAAACAACC
>VGLT01000069.1 GCA_016866635.1 Candidatus Uhrbacteria bacterium | reverse complement strand
TCCGCTTTCAGAATCCGCTACAGCCTCACCGCCTTGCTTCACGATCGTAATTTTCCAACCGGTAAGTTTAGCGGCGAGACGAACATTCTGTCCGCCTTTGCCGATCGCAAGGGATAATTGATCTGGATTGACCTGTGCATAAGCCAAGTGCTCATCGTCCCTAAGCTCAACTTGCAAAATATTGGCTGGCTTCAGCGCCTCTTTGACATAACTTGCCACATCCTCGCTCCATTGAATCACATCCACTTTTTCTCCACCAAGTTCGCGAATAATCGTTTGGATGCGCGTCCCACGTTGACCGATACACGAACCAATCGGATCAATCGCATCGTCATTGGTCGCAACCGCAACTTTGCAACGACTTCCGGGTTCGCGTGCCATCGCCTTAATCTCGACTACACCATTGGTAATTTCTGGAATTTCTTGCGCGAACAATGCTTCGACCAACTTCGGTGTCGTGCGTGACAGACGGATTTCTGGACCTTTCGTCGTCATCACAACCTCGCGTAACAATGCCTTGAGTCGCGTACCTGGGTAGTATCGCTCTGTCTCAATCTGGTCTTCTGGCAAGAGCACTCCTGTCGCACGGCCAAGATCGATCAACACAACGCGTCCCTCACGACGCTGAACCGTGACATTCATCAGTTCTCCTTCTCGTCCCTTGAAATCACTAAAAATCACATGGCGCTCCGCTTCTCGCAATTTTTGCAAAATGACTTGCTTTGCCGTTTGCGCGGCCATGCGACCGAATGCAGCCGGGACATTAAGCTCTACTCGGATCTCCTCCTCCACCGCGACATCTGGTTTAAGATCGCGTGCATCCGCTAACATAATCATGGTCTTGGGATTGAAGGTAAATTCTTCTTCCAAGGCGGCGGCCGCCTCTGCCGCCTGGGCCGCGATTTCTTCGCGCTTCATAAACTTCCCTTCTTCACGCTTTTTGGGAACATGCGCCGCTTCAAAACGCTCAAAATAATCTTCCGGCAATTCCATGTCCTCGACCACGGTCTTCACATCAAACACGCGGATCCCACCGGTTTGGCCGTCGTACTTTTCCGGATCAAACTCTACTTTAATATTTTGATTCTTATTTCCAAAATCTTTGCGATACGCCGCGGACAAAGCTGTCTCGACCGTCTCGAGCACAGATTCGTACGCGATGTGCTTCTCTTCTGCAATCTGTTTCATCGCTTGGGTGATGGGACTAGCCATAGTAATTAAGCTTCTTAGCTGTTTAATGAAATGACCCGTCCATCCAGAACGAGTCAACTGGGCCAAAGAATACACCCATTGAATAAATTCGTCAAATGGAGTATCTTTGTGTCGCTACCGCTTGGCGGGGCACACAAAAACCCGAAAGGATAGAGACAGGAAAAGGGAGGAGTCATGAAACGACTGCTCGTCTTCGAGCCGAAAACCAGCCTGCAACGCAGGCAGCCCGGGGAAGTCGTGAGGGACCACTTCAAGATCAGGAGAGACGTGCACATCCGGCCGCTCATCAGCAGCAAGGCGGGGCTCTACGCGGAGATCCGCGGGATCGAGAGCCGAGCGCCGACGGTGCTGATGATCGATCTGCGCATCGACACCGAGGTCCTCACGATCCTGAAGCGCCTGCTGAACCACCGCTTCGAGCAGGTGACCGTGATCTCGCTGCGTCCGATCCCGGATCCGATCGAGGTCCCCGAGCGCGCCTCACCGCGCAACATCTCGGACATCAAGCAGTTCAACTCGGCCCTCGCGGAGCTCAACACGTTCCTCAAGCCCCCCGGGTCCGAGTCCCGACCGACCGAGTCCACGACCATCGCCGCGTAGCACCCCCTTCCACACACCCTCCTCGACCTCGTTCGATGAGTCTCGCCCCTACTCCTGCCAACACTCCTGCCGACCCGCTCAGGGTCACACTCGGTCGCCCTCGCGCTTCCGAGTTTTTTGTTTACATTGACAACATTCTTATTTTGATATATCTTCTTCACGCTTCGCTCGCCCTTGATGAGGGTAAGCGACTCGTCCTATCCACTCCAACAGGGAGGTCCCGAATGATCCGATCGACCGTGCAGCACAACGATTCGTCCGATGGCAGCGGTTCCAACACCAAGTCCAAGCGACAGCTCCGCCGCGAGGCGCGAGCCGTCGTCAAGCGCGGCCCGGCGCGTCACCGGAAGAGCAAGGAGCGCGACCGCAAGTGCAACGTCCGCAGCGGACGGGGGCGCTAGATGGAGGCCGTCATCGAAGGCATCTGCATCGCGCTCCCCACGACCTCGACGCCGCAGAAGATCGCGGACGAGATCATCAAGGCGCTCGAGCGCCAGGGGGTGATCGCGCTCCGGAGCTGTGTGCTCCTCGTGCCCTTCGGTCACTGGTGCGTCAACATGCCGGAGGCCATGCGCCTCGTCGGCGAGCACTGGGACCACCCCACGATCGAGACGATAGCGTGCGGGCCCAGCGTCCAGCGCCTCGTCCAGCGCCCGACCGGGCTCGTGGGCTTCGTCGCACTCGCGCCCAATATCGACAAGACGGTCGTGCGCGCCTACGAACAGCTCTCGATGAGTCGCGTGGCCCACCTCCTCGTGCACGACTCGACCCTGCCCAACGAGATCATGGCGGCGGTCAGGATCCGTAGCTGCATGGTCCTGCGCTTCGAGCAGGCGATCGAACACCCCCTGCACGAGGCGCCCACGGCGACGATCGATCCCGATCCCCTCGCCACGGCGTAAAACTTTCCCCATCCCGCTCCCCCGTCCGGGGTCGAGCTTCAATCCCCCTCTGAACTGAAAACCCAGGCCTCCCGGCCTGGGTTTTTCCTATATCAAAAAAATTGCCTAAAAAAAATGATTCCTGTAGTTTATAAATGCAACGGACGTCGTTGTGAAAAGAGAAAGTGAGCGTGCAACATGCAGCCTTCGCACCACATGGATCCTTCGAAGTGTAGCCGCCCCTCCGAGGAAATCGAAGCCGCTCTCAACAGCCTCGACCTCAGCAGGATCCGCTTCAAGCTCGTACATCCTGGAGAGGGGTACGACTGGTCCGAAGAGAAAGCGGTGCGCGTCGAGCGGTACTACAAGCGCTTCCTCTTCCTCACCGTCACGAGCGATGAGCCGATCGTTCCGACGGAGGAGATCGACACCTTCTGGCACGCGCACATCCTCGACACGCGCAAGTACCACACGGACTGCCAGCAGGTCTTCGGCTTCTACCTCCATCACTTCCCGTACTTCGGTCTGCGGGGAGAGCAGGATGCGGCGAATCTCGCGTACGCGTTCGCGCGAACCAAGTGCCTCTACCAGGAGCGCTATGGCGAGCCTTACGCGGAGATGACGGCGATCGGTAGCGACTGCAGCGACGTGAGCTGCCAGGCCTGCGGGTGGAAGGACATCTCCTCCACGGCGACGCTACAGGCGTGAATCGCGCAGGCGCGATGAACCCCCGTCCAGTTGGAGAGCTGGGCGGGGGAGTTTTTTCCACATGATTTTTTATATGATTATTGAAAAAGAAAAATCGATTATCTGGGATCGAGAGGTCGCAAAAATTCTGCGCTCCAAACTAACTGGGAGTGCTTATACAGAGGCAAAAAAAATCGGAAAAAAAATTCAAATAAAAAAAATCTGGTATCGATCTCAAGGGCATCTCGTGGTTGGTTATATGGTTGAACCAAAAGGAAAGTACGTAAAGTTGCCTTGTATTATTTATAATCGCGGCGGATCGGGTGAGTTTGGAAGCATCAATCTTGGCAAACTATTTCTCGCTTTGGGAAAAATGGCCTCGTGGGGATATGTTGTCATCGCCTCTCAATACTCCGGAAATGATGGTGGTGAGGGGAAGGATGAAATGGGAGGATCTGATATTAAGGATGTTCTCAATCTTTATAAAATTCTTCAAGAGCATCCAAAGACCGATCTTTCTCGCATAGGAATGTATGGCGGAAGTCGAGGTGGTATGATGACCTACCTCTGCCTCGCGAAAGTAAAGTGGATCAGAGCCGCTGTATGCGTTGCTGGTTTAGCGAATCTATTTCGTCAAAAAGAAAAAAGACCTGAGATGGACTCTCACTTTAAAAAAATGTTTGGAGGAAGTAAGCGGGAATGTCTAAACCGATCAGCCGTATTTTGGACAAAAAAAATTTCAAAAAAAGCCCCCATTTTACTTATGCATGGTTCCGCCGACTGGCGCGTGAGCCCGCTTGATTCTCTTGAGCTATCTGAAAAACTATTCGAAGCAAATATTCCGCACAAATTTATCCTCTTCGAAGGCGCGGATCACGGCCTGACAGAGTTTCAAGAAGAAAAGTGGAAGGAAACGCGCGACTGGTTTGATAAATTTCTAAAAAAAGGGAACTCTTTACCCAATCTTAAACCTCACGGATCTTAAAATGATCTGCACCGTATCAAACTTTCCCACCTAGGACTTTTTGATACCATTGCTTTTTCTATGCTTTCAGTAAATCGTAGTGGTCAACCAACCATTTATCCCCTCGGAAACGTACGCAAGTCAAATAGAGAACCTCTCCTCGCAAACGAAGCATCGTGCGTAACAATTCAACGATCTCCTCGCATTCGTGGGGATGGATCCAGACACTATCCTGTAAACGTGAAAACCCAAATGATTTGAGCGATAAGCGCAGTCGCTTACGTAAATAATCACGCGACATGCGGACATCAAACATGACCACCCTCCAACATTGATCCCATGTTTTGGATGTGATCGTCATGCGTCGGAGCTCATACTTTAATACCTCTTCCCTTCCCCGTTCGGTCAATGAAACAGATTCAGAACCATCCGGCTTTACAAAAATCTTTGCCCACCCACGAGACTCAAAACGACGCAGAATCTTGTCGGTCGTTCGTCGATACACCCGCTCTGGACGCGAGGCGAGAAGGGGCAGGAGTTTAACAGCACCAGGGGCGACCAAAACCAGCGGGATGATACCAGCAACTGCAACAACGCCCAGCACTGTTT
>VGLT01000068.1 GCA_016866635.1 Candidatus Uhrbacteria bacterium | reverse complement strand
GTAAATGATCCAACGAGCTGTACACTGGAACTCACATTGGGCAGCAACGGGGGCAAAGCAATCGAGACCCCTTGTCTACTGCTTGTCGTCGCGGGCACGGTCACCACAAATCCACTTGGGATGGTAAAACGCGCGATGAGCCCGGCTTGAACTTCCGAACTCCGATTGACAATGGTGTAATGAAGCGTGACAGGATCTCCCGATAAAATCTTTGTCGGAGCAGATATCTGTCCCGCGAGGATCGAGTCAGCGCACACCACCGCATGAACGGCAACATGTTCAAAATCCTGATCAAAACTCACCGGTCGATAGGATCCAATCGCCTGAAAAGCGCTTTGCGTTCCGAGTGAGCCCGTAAAAATTCCTTGAACTTCTATGGATCCTTGAGCGCCGGGATCAAGTGCCCCCAAATCCCATTCCATTTTTTTTGCATCCTTCACGGTTGGGACCTGTTTTTGAAGCTGAAAATCCATCGGGACAACCAAACGAATGCGCGCGTGAGCAAGGGATCGCTTGCCCTGGTTCATCCATTGAATTTGGTAGGTCTGCAAGGCACCAAACTTGAGTGTTGTAGGTCCATGAATGCGTAGTGTCAGTCCAGGTTCTGTCAAAGCACGAAACGGTTTAAACAACACAAACCCCGTCCATCCAATCACCCCTAAAAACAGTCCCACAAAAACGACCGTACAGACCGCCCACAACCAACGATGAGAAGAACGTCGTTCAAATGTTCCTCGTTGGTCAAGGTTTTCCTCACCATAAATCAACTCCAAACCCTTCTCCACGTCTGTTTGGTGTTTGTTGTTTCCTTTCAGCGTGTGCAAAGTCTGCAAGGAAACCTCTGTCATTTTACGGCTGCGTCTTGGTCGTCTCGCCATAGGGCAATTCAAATAAAGCACCAAACACCTGGTCACGATCCCATATGCCGTCGAGGAGTAACCCTTCTGTTGAAGTGCTTGCTCCTTTCATCCAAATATTTTTCCAGGACGAAGGTATGCGGATATGGGTTTCAATCGTCCGATCATTTTTTCCAGATTGGCTGGTCAGAAGCATCGTGTATGCCGCGCGAGGTTGCGCATGCTCACCACTCGATCCAAGCTCGCGTGCCAGATCCATAACGGTGAAAGGTAATGTATACCGAAAACGGGTCACCGATGTTTCGCCCGGTTCAAGCTGGATCCACGCACCAAACGCTGTACGGCCAAATTCTTCCGTGATCGTCACATCCGGAGACATAGCTGACACGCGTTCCTGTTGAATGAAGCGCTTTAAATCCTGATCTTCCGGGTCTTCTGCCAATGGTTGTTTAAAGAATGTTGCAAGCGGCGGATGAAACCCCGAAGCCTCGATCAATTCCGATCCCTGAGGAACATAGACGCGCAAATACGTCACGTTATTTGCCCCACGGAATACCTCTCCTTTTTTACCCTCGTGCGTGCGAATAATGGTCACTTCATCGGTGATCGATCCATCTTCTGCCACGATCGCCTGATGCTGCACCTGTTCTCGAATCACCGCATCTGTTTTTTGGCCAGCGATATTCGCTCCAATCACGGCGAGCGTATCCCCTGTCACAGGCCTCATCTGTCCGCTCCACCCATACTTCTCCACGATCGCCTCCTCTTCCGCGTTGCTCAAATACACCTGCACTTCTTTTGTTTCCAATGCTTGAGTGAGGACGGCGAGATAGGTGAACCACTCATCCCGAGAGCTATTTTTTACTCGCGTTAACAATTTTGGCATCAAATCTCCAATAAATTTCTTTGGTTTATTTTCTTCCCGATCATATTCCAATTCCACTGCTTTTTGTGTTTCTAATAAAAAATTCTCTGCCGTGATCGTCTTCCCATATTCCGGCATTTCGATTGGTCCAGTGATCGCCAACAATTTTTGCATCATGGTGGCATTCACCGCGATGACGCCGTCCAACGTTGGTTGACCGGATTTGCTCCAAAACCACTGAATCTTACGCGCAGAGGCTGGAAAATCCGGAAACCAGTTAGCGTCCTGAAACTCCCACCGCGTACTAATCAACTGAATCGGTTTTGGGGGAACCACGCGCGCCATCAGCTGATTGCGAAAATCATATGGACCACCCCCTGGAACATGCACTTTTTTGATTTCTCCTCGATCCATTTGAACTTCCGCCAGTGATCCTATAAATCCTCCAGTCGGTCTGATCTCGGTTTGATTTTGGAACACAAAAAGATACGTTCGCGGGCGATCATGGCCGATTAAATCAAGCAATACATGACTGATGGCTTGAACATCCTGTAAGGAAGAACGCCCAGTGACCAATGATGCTTTCAGCGCTTCCATCTGTGGTTGGATATCCTCTGGCAAACGTTCGGTTTTTACGCTGTTAATATTTTCTAATGCTTCATCCAAGAACGGTGTGGCGGAATCCAAATAGGTTAAAAACGTTATCAGACGCTCATCTGGGTGAAGTGTTGATTGATCAATGGCGCGGGACAATCCTTGCGAGAGTAGTCGCCCAGCCTCTGATGCTTTGTTCCCTGCCGTAAGCAATGCGCGGGCGCTTTGATAAAGTTCACGTGTTTCTGGTAATGCCTGTGCTGCGGCCACAGCTAAAATGTTCACGCGAGACAGAGCTTCATCAGCCGCTCGAAAGCGCGCCGAGGCATTGTCCAACGCACGCGCTTGATCAGAACCCGTGGCCTGTATGGCCGTACGCACATCGGAAAGAGCAATCTGGCTATGATCCTTAATCTCACGCAAGGACGAACCAAAGGAACGAGATAATGACACGGCTCCCGCGGGCAAAGAAACAAGAACGAGCAGTCCCAAAAATCCAACAAAAACTCGTGTCAGATGCAGACGCGGTACAAGCACGGGCGTATGCCAAGTCTCTTCTGCTTGGGTAATCAATTCTTCCTCTTCTTCTTTCACCTCATGCGCGAGGTGCTCGACTTTACGCTCCCATTTGAGAAAAGGTGATGTAAGACGAGACCACCAACCATATTTCTTTCTATACGCCACATCCGCGTCTCCGGGAGTAAACTGTTTCCAAAATAATTCTGGATCGATTTGCTCAATCACTAAATCATGTACCTCTCCCAACATACGCTCGAAACTTGGGGGCGGTTCAAACGGTGCAACCCAAACCGGAATCAGATGCTCTCCCTCACCTTGCGCCACCCGGCGCAGAGCACCATCCGCCTCTTCCATCACCATCGTCTCCTCTGGTGCTTCCTGAATCGATAACTGATAGGGACTTGGATCATGTGGCTTGATCTGAATAGGGATGGAGACAGAGAACGAGTTGTCTACCGGCGTTTTCCCTGTCCGTTCTAACAACGCCACATCCAATGCCCGAATCAGATCTTTATACGGATCGACGGATTCCTCATTTTGCTTGCTACTTGCTACCTGATACTTGCTACTCTTTCTTCGCTTACCCCGCCTGGTCTTTTCCGCCTTTAATTTCTGATACACCTCGGATGCGGTCGAGATGGATACACCTTCCTGCTCCAAAACCTTGGCTAATTGTTGTTCAAACGAAAGGGCCCGACTCGCTACCGGTCGTACGATTTTTTTCTTTAACGGTTGCTTCTTCATAGGCCGCGAGCGTCTTCTTGGCTACTTCGTTCCACTGATATTTCTGCAATACGATCGGTACCGCCTTACGCGCAGAAAGACGTGCAACATCCAAATCTCGAAGAACGGCTTCGACAGCACGTATCATATCATTTGTGTCCCCGCTTCGGAAGAAGAAAACCCCCTCTTGAGGCAAGACTTCGGGTAAACAGGTTGAATCGCTCGAGATGACTGGGCAACCCACAGAAAGCGCTTCAAGGGGTGGGAGGCCAAACCCTTCATGTGTTGATGGAAACACAAAGGCTTTGGCGCGCGACAAGAACCCCGCCAATTCCGCATCCGTCACACGGCCTGGAAAGCTGACCCGAGGGATCTGTTCTTGATGCACACGCTTTACATATCGCGCCATAAACACATCTTCTTGGCCGGCCATCACAAGTGATAGCCCCTGATGCCTGGCACCAATTTCCTTCCAGGCATCAAGCAACACATCAAGATGTTTGTGAGGATAGGCACTGCCCACATAAAACAAAAAATCCGTGTCAGGCACCCGACGGAAATCGGGTTCGGGCAAAGCGGTCAGCCCTTCACTTGTCATACGAATTTTTGAGGCAGCTTGCGGGTAAAAATGCTCTACGTCTTTGCTCACCCAGTTAGTAGGCGTGAGGATCATGCGTGCTTGGTTCACGGCATGTCGAAGTGTAAGTCGATGACCAACGCGTTTAGCCATTGAAAAAATCGGATTGCGCGTTGAGGCTTTTGCACTTCCCGCCTGATGGAATAATAAGAGATCGTGAATAGTGATCACGAGGGGCCCTCGAAAGCGCAGTGGCACATTCCAGTGCGGAATATGAATAAGATCAGCGTTCGTCTCTCGCAAGAGTCGTGGGAGCATGATCTGTTCTTTCCAGGTGTACCAGTGTATGTCAGCGGAGACGTGCTCGACGTTGGGAATGCCGATAAAGGGCGAGGCATCTGGGTGACGAACGAGTAACGTAAAATGGTGTTCCGGAGCCAGGTAGACCATCCCACGAACCAATTCTTCCACATACCGCCCAATCCCCCGAGTCACCATGGGTCCCATCATGCGAGCGTCGATCGTAATTCTCATACGCCCCAATCGTGAATGGTGATAGGTAAAGCGTCAAGATTTTGGCTTTCTCAGACATTCATTATATGATCACCTGTATATGAAAGAATTTCTCTCAAAAATGGTTCGTGGAGCAGCTATCCTGGGAGCCCTGGCGGGTTCGGCAAATGTGGCCAAAGCAGAAAAACCTGCTTCCAGCGAACAACAAATAGATATCCATGCGCTCGCCAAATCAACCGTTGATCAAATCATGAAAATCATCGATCTGCCCGCAGACAAAGAGGCAGAGGGACGAAAAAGAATTGAGACGCTCGTGACAAACACACTCAAAAAAACCGCGGATTTAAAACCTGCTCAGCAAGCACAAGCACTCAGGCAATTGGTCGATAAGGCGCGAGAA
>VGLT01000067.1 GCA_016866635.1 Candidatus Uhrbacteria bacterium | reverse complement strand
CTGCTGGTGCTAAATCTTTCCACTGCGCAGAACGAAACAACGCACGGCTTAATTGCGCATTCAAACCGCCACACAAACCACGATTGGAAGAAAATAGGACAAACATGACCGCTCCGGATTCACGTGTTTGTGTCAATGCAATCTCTCGTGCATCCGCCTCGCATAAAGCAAGTCCACGCACCAAAGCCTGTGCATACGCACGCTTAGCAAACGCTTTGTCCTGAAAGCGTTTCATTTTGCTCGCCGCCACCAATTCCATCGCCTGGGTGATTTTTTTCATGTTTCCCACGGCGGCGATCCGTTTTCTTACATCAAGAAGTGCTGGCATGGGATGTTGGGGTAAATATCTTGTTGACCGCCTTCTCGAGCGAAGACCGGATCTTATCTGACCAGTCTTGTCCATCTCGCAATTCGTCCACGAGCGCAGAAAACTTCTCTTCAAAGAGCGCTAACCGATCCGGGAGCTGCATCGCGACCTCTTCTCGCTTCCATCCATCAAACAACCCCTGCGAAGCAGCAAACAACACGACGGACTGCTGCCACAACGGGTACGGCGCCTGTGGTTTTTGCTTCAGCGACTCCACCACGCGCTCGCCACGTGTCAGCTGCTGTCGCGTAGCTGGATCCAGGTCACTCGTAAACTGGGAAAACGCGGCCAGCTCATAATATTGAGCCAACTCAAGTTTTGTTGTACCCGATACCTTTTTCATTAACTTGGTTTGCGCTGCTCCTCCTACACGAGAGACGGAGATACCAATGTTTATCGCTGGACGGATCCCACGATTAAACAACGTGGCATCCAGAAAGATTTGGCCATCGGTAATGGAGATCACATTGGTCGGAATATAAGCGGAGACGTCACCCGCCAACGTCTCAATGATCGGCAAGGCCGTCAAACTCCCTCCGCCTAATTCTGGTTTTAACTTTGCCGCACGCTCAAGCAAACGCGAATGGAGATAAAACACATCCCCGGGATATGCTTCTCGCCCCGGCGGCTTGCGCAGCAAAAGAGAAATTTCGCGATAGGCAACCGCATGCTTAGACAAGTCATCAAAAATAACCAGTGCATGCTTTCCCTGACGCATAAAATACTCACCGATGGCCGCTCCGGCGTACGGCGCCAGATATTGCAACACCGATGGCATCGAGGCCGAAGCATTTACCACAATGGTATAAGACATGGCATCATGCTCGGTCAACGTACGCACGACCTGCGCCGTTTTTGCTTCGCGCTGACCAATGGCTACGTAAATACACACCATGTCCTGACCTTTTTGGTTCAAGATGGTATCGATCGCAACCGTCGTTTTCCCGGTCTGTCGATCTCCAATGATCAACTCACGTTGTCCACGACCAATCGGAATCAGGGAATCGATCGCTAAAATACCGGTTTGTAAGGGCTCGCTTACGGTGATGCGGCTCATCACATCCGGAGCGACCGCTTCCAGCGGCATGCGCTCTCCGGATGTCGGTGCTGCTTTGCCGTCTTGTGGTGTTCCCAATGGATCAATGACGCGTCCAAGCAACGCTTCGCCCACCGAGAGAGACAAAATCTTTTTTGTGCTCGTCACCGCCAACCCTTCTCGCACCGCCTCGGTGGAATGAAGCACCACCGCGAGACAACTTTGACGTTCCACTTGCAATACAACCGCTTCAGCTCCGCTCTCTTCCAACCGAAGCACATCACCCAAACGAACCCCCGGAAGTCCTACGACACGAATAATGCCATCTTGCGCTGATGCGATCAGACCAACCTGATCGCCCGGTCGATCTTGCTCGAGCGTCGTGATCGCCTGATCAACTGCGGAAAAAAATTTTTGTAGAGAATGAGACATATTAATCACTCAAATACGAACGTGTAGATTCTTTCCAACGGAGAAAACGCCCAAGCCACGTCTGATCCGTCAACCGACCCTCTTGAATCAAGCGCCGCCCACCGAGCAACCGACGGTCTATCCTCACAAACGATAGGCACGTCTCCTCTGCGTGAGAAGGCAATGACTTTACATCCGGTGGCACGTCTGTCGATGACGCCATTTGGATGTATTGACGACGCACCCCACCCGTTCGATCAAGAAACCGTTCCACGGATCGCGCGAATTGTTGTTGTTCTAATGGTGTTTTTTCTCCGAGCTCTTGTTGAGATGGATGTGTGACGATGTTAGCCAATCGCGCACGATACTCTTGTAACAATGGCCCCGGCGCCCGAACCCGTCCGCCGCGCATCGCGTCAATCAACTCACGGAGTTCAGATGCGACTTCTTGTTCCTTCTTTTTCTTCCATGAATCGGATGTGCTGCGCTCGATCAAATCCTGAAGAAAGGCAATGTGAACCTCAGTAAGCATAGATCAGGAACCGAGCGTTGGAGCGCTCCAGGCTTGTTTCATGTTTTTGCGGATCGTCTCCTGATCCTTTTGCTCTTGCAAAACCGTCAAGATCACCCGTTCCATATTTTTTAAGATTTCCTTCTCTGCTTCATGAATCACTCGTGTTTTGATCCGGTCCGCCTCCGCTTGCGCTTCCTGCAACAAACGCTCGCCTCTCTCTTCCGCTGCCAAACGCATAGCCCTCACCCCTTCTTCGGCCCGTTCTTTTGCTTCACGCGCCTCGCGATGCACCTGTTCCATCAAGCGAGCCGCCTCCTGTTCCCGCATGTGGACTTCTTGTTCAAACTTCATTTTCAACTGCTCCGCCTCCTCCAGGTTATTTTTGACCAACGTACGGCGCTCATCAAGAACGCGCAACAACGGTTTATAGAGAAGAACACGTAAAACGGTAAATAAGATACCAAAATTCACCGCATACAAGAGTAGGCTCCATCCATCAATTCCAATGCGTGCAAACCCCTCCATAGGCTAGATCGCAAACAAAATAATCAAAGCGATGACCAGTGAGTAGATACCGGTTGATTCACAAATGGCCATGGCCACGATCATGTTTGGCAAAATTTTATCCGATACGGCTGGATTTCGACCAATGGCTTCCATCGCTTTTGCGGCAACAAACCCTTCTCCAATAGCGGGACCGATGGCCCCAAGACCCATACAAATACCAGCGGCTAACACTTTGGCTGAAGCAAGATCGAGCATAGATGAGAAAATAGAGAAAATAAGTGATTAATGAGAGGTTGGTGATTCTACATAGTAGCTTTTATACGTTCCAGCAATAAATTGAGTAGATAACAGGAGGAACACGAATGCTTGAATAAAACCAGAAAAGATACTGAGGACCATGAACGGGATCGGGACCACAAAGGCCGTCAACGTCGTCAACCCGGCGATCACGGCCACCATCACTTCTCCGGCAAAGATATTCCCAAACAAGCGACAGGCCAGAGAAATAACTTTTGCCAGTTCCCCAACAATATCGAGCAGCCCCAAGAAAAAATCAAGGAGCGCTTGAGGAATATCACGAACGCGCCGAATGTTCAAGAACGGCTTTAATTTGATAAAGGCGCCGATGTGTTTCAGTGGTGACATTCGCAACGCAAGAACATGTGACAATCCAATCACGAACAGGGCCAAGAGAAGTGTCTGCGACAAGTCGGCGGTTGGGAGCCTCAATAACGGTTTTTCTCCTGCAACGAGCTGTGACACAAAGGGCACCACAGAAAATTGATTTGCCACAACAATAAAGAGTAAGACGGTCATGAGAAAGGGAAAAAAGGTCCGGGCCGCTTCGCGCGAACCAAAAGATCGCTCCAGCAATTCCAAAACAAAATTGACCAACATCTCTAATCCGGCCTGCACTCGCCCTGGAATTAAAGAAATGTTTAATCGCATCAACAAGGCTAAGACCGTCATCGTCCCCGTGATCGTGAATGCACCGAGGACACCATTTGTGATCACAAAGGGTCCAAGTCGGAACAGGGGTTCTGCAGCCAAAGAAATCATACGGATGTTCTTTTCATGCGTTTAATCAGACGCCAGGAAATGAGTTGCACGCAAGGAAATGACAGGACGAGACTGATCAGAAGTGCCTTTGGGGATGAACCATACTGGCGGTCTATCCATACGCCCACTCCTAAAAAAACAGCTAGGACTACAAGATGGGTCAGGATAACAGCCAAACGGATACGCCAGGGGTAGAGAGACATATCGCAAGGCCACCATAGTGGCACGAACACGCCTGAAGATCAAGAAGTCATTTTTTTGATTGTGTATAAACTAAGGCAAGTCTTGGATAACTGATCCGACTTCCAGCCCATAAAACTTGGCCTGTCCGGCATTCAATTCCAACACGCGATCAGATACCACCTTGGGGTCGATCGTTTTTGGTTTTTCCTTTCCTATGGGAAAAGGAACGTTTTCTGCTATATAAACTACTTTTCCATGATCCAACCAAATAATGTCCAGGGGAAAGCGCATGCGATTCATCCAAAAAGGATGCACGTCGGAATCATCAAATAAAAAGAGCATGCCCTGATCAAGAGGCATGGAATCGCGGTCAGAAAGCCCTAAGGAACGAGTGGATGTCGTGTCTGAAATTTTAAGAAGAAGCGATTGACCGTTGAGTAAAATTCTGACTCCAGAATACTGATCTACCCATGCATGATATGCGTACAGACCGATGATCATGAGGATCAAAATACCCCCAATAGCAAACCAACTCTTCCAGATGTTCATATTTTGGACACTCTCGATCTTCGCATAACGCTCGTAAAAAGAGAAAGAAGAACCGTCAGACCGACGAGCGCGATCAACAATAAAATCTTTCCACGCGTTTGCAGACCAAGGGCGATCAAGCCAAATAATAATGCAATACTCCACATGATAAACACGACGGTACGCTGTGATAAACCGGCTTTCAGTAATTTGTAGTGCAAATGCGTGTCATCACCGCGAAAAGGCGAAACGCCTCGGAATATTCTCCCCATGACAACTACGGAAATATCTGCCAGCGGTAAACCCACAGCCATCAACGCGGTCGCGACTTTTGTTCCAGAAACAATCGCAAGAAAGGCAAGAGAGAATCCCGCGATCGTGCCCCCTGATTCACCAAGAAATTGTTTTGCCGGATTCAGATTGAATGGCAAAAAACCAAGATAG
>VGLT01000066.1 GCA_016866635.1 Candidatus Uhrbacteria bacterium | reverse complement strand
TAATACTCCTTGTCTTTTGATAGTGCCTCGATCTCTTGTTTCCATGCTTCGACCTTCAGGGGGAGCGCCTTTCCTGCTCCGGCCAGCGTCTCGACGATCCCCGCTTTATTCGATGCGATCACCGGTAAACCAACGGACGCTGCCTCCAGAATCACCGTCGGCTGATTTTCTTCGATCATCGATGGCACGAGAAGGACGTCTGCTTCCTTCATTTTCTCTAACACCTGAGCAGAATCAAGAACTCCTTGCACTGAGCCATTGCCAATTCTTTCCAGAATAAATGGAATAGTCATGGCTTGTTCAAGTTCCGTCAAAAAGAGTCCTCCCTTGGCTTTGGAGTCTCCTCCTGCAAATAAAAGTTTCATGGGTTGATGCGTGACGCGCTCGGCAGAGCCGGTTCCAGTTTCGCCGGATGATACGCGCGGCGCAGGATTTGGGAGCATGATCGTTTTGATTGGTGATGCAAAAACAAATCCTCGACGTGTGTGCTGATCGATCAACCACTGCGTGGGAGAAATAATCACATCGACCGCCTGAAAAAATGGACGACGCATCGCGGTCAATAAGAGTTGCCAGGGAATGATGCGGTTTGCGTTGACGGATTGGCCGGACGGCTCAAACAGCTGCATGTCATGCAAGACATGCACCCAACGACAACGCGTTCGCCGTTTAATCGCACATGGCGTAGCAAACCCACAACCCGTCAAATTATGCGTCAGCAGTACCTCTGGTTTCCAATCGCTGATTTCTTGGGCGAGATGTTTTGCAACAAAATCAAAAACATGATGAATCCCACGAAGAAAAAAATTCTTCTGCAACCACGCAATCTCTGGTGACCACACGCGCACGTCGTGCCCTTCCGCACGCAACATCTCCACCTGAAGTTCGGCGATTCGACCTGCCCCGCCTCGATGCTTGGGCGGATAGGCGTTGGTTAAGACCGCAATGCGCATACTTCTCTGTACACCTCCATCAATCCATCCAAATGACGATCCCAAGAAAAACGTTCTTGCGCGAGCGCTCTCCCTCTTTCACCAAACGTGCGTCGCATCGGTGCGTCACTGAGCAATTGTTTGATCGCGGCGGCGAGCGCCTCCACATCTTTTGGCGGAACCAAAAAACCTGTTTCTTGATGACGAACAACGGTGCGCACACCGGGCAAAGATGAAGCAACCACGGGCAAACCACACGCCTCAGCTTCCACGGCAACAAGACCAAACGCCTCTGCCTCGCTCGTCGAAGGAAAGACAAAGACATCGGCGCTCCGATAGGCGTCGCGTACCGTCTCGTCATCCACTCGTCCTAAAAAGTGCACACGCGATTCAAATCCAGACTCACGCGCGATCGATTCATACACGGTACGCACATCTCCATCACCAATCATGATGAGATGCGTGGATGGATCCAGCATCGCAAACGCACGAAACAATTCTTCTACGCCTTTAAAGGAATGCGCACGATCAAGTCCACCCACGAATAACAGTGTGGGTGCATCTGCAGGAATCAAAAATCGTTCGCGATGCGAGGGTCCAGGAGAAAAAAATTCTGTATCAATCCCAAACGGAAGTTCCACCACACGATCAAGATGTGTGGCAAAAAAATGTCGCGCGGACGAACGCTGGGCATAATCTAATGATGAAACAATGATCTTTGATGCATGGGGCAAAAGAAAAGGTTGGATCATCATACGATGCGCGCGCACCAAAACTCCTTTGATCCCCTTTGGCGTTGGGTCCATGTGAAACGTCATGACAATGGGAATCTCACGTTGAATGCCGGACAGCAATCGTTCCGCGACGCCTAGGAATGGATAGTGCAGATGGATCACGTCCGCTCCTTTCAACTGTTTCTGCAATGGAGGCAGGATCGCTCCATTCCCCCAACGCACGATCGGATGTACACGCGTGACAAAACTGCGATCGTCTTCATCTGCTTCACGTCCTGTTTCAGGAGCAATCAGACGCGCATCAATCCCTCGCGCACGTAAACCTACCACTTCACGCAAAGCAGCCGTTCCTATGCCTCCAATCTCTGGCGGTGCAACACACGCCAGGTGAACAACTCTCATAGATCTTTTTTCTGTTCCTCCAGCGCTTTTTGTCTTACCAACTCCGTCAATTGTCGTTCCAGTTTGTCGTGCGCGATATGTAAATGAAAAACAAGCAATAACAAAACGATCACAGCACCGTACACAACCAAATCAGATCCGCGACCGATTCCAACCATACGTGCAAGTCGTGTTGTGAGATCAGGTTGAATCACCACCACCGCTGCTCCCAGCCAAACCAAACTCCACAGATACCCTTCGATAGGCCGAATGGCTTTTTGCTTGCGCCGACGATACGTCATGTACATCGCACCGAGCAAGATCAATAACAGAATCAATTGAATCAACATAGATTAGCGAAACGATCGAAGAAATAATTGCCACACGATTTTAAATGCATTGGAAGCTTTTTGTCCTTTTGCAAGCGTCTCTTCCGTATACCGTACGCAGACCGGGACTTCCGCCCAGCGCAAATCAGAACGCGTGACTAAGCGCAAAATTTCAGAACAATGTGCCATGCCGTCATTCATAAAATCAATCGCGTGCGCCGCTTCCGCTCGCATCGCACGCAGTCCGCTTTGAGCATCCGTGATCTCATGTGGAACACCCAACAGATACCGATTAAAGAGACGACCCGCACGATGGACCCAGCGTCTCGTCCAGGGCATACCTTCTGGCTTCATGCCAAGATACCGCGACCCAAACACCACATCCGCTTCGTCCGTCTCGATCGGCATAAGCACATCCGGTAACGACTGCGGATCATGCTGGCCATCCGCATCCAAATGGACGACGACATCTGCATCTTGCGATAAAGCGACCATGGTCCCCGTCTTCAGCGCCGCCCCTTGGCCACGGTTCACCGCATGACGAACCACTTGCGCACCCGCGGCTCGCGCTTCACGATGTGTTTGATCTTGCGATCCATCATCCACCACAACCACATGCGGCGTATAACGCAAAACCCCCACAATCGTGTGTTTGATGCGTTTTTCTTCGTTATAGGCAGGAATAACTGCAACGACTTTCATGCGGAGACATTAAACCATAAAAACATGAAAACACAAGAACTCGCCCTGTTCTCGTGTTCTTGTGTCTACGTAATGCTCTTCAAGTTCAGCAAGGATTTATTCGCCATGGTGTAGTCGATGGTTTGTTTTAACCCATTATCCAGCGTGACAAGCGGAATCCATCCAAGTTTTTCTTTCGCCTTTGATAAGCTCGGCAAACCGAGTTGAGACATAAAGAGGAGTGCTGGCTTAAACACAATTTTTGACGTTGAACCGGTCATCTCGATAATGCGCTGGGCAACATCCATGAGCGGGATGTCGATCTCTGATCCGATGTTGACTGGACCAATATCCTTTGGCGCATGCATCAGTTTCATCATCCCATCAACCACATCGGAGACATACACGAGCGATGTCTTAAACGTCTCATCTCCATACAACTCTAAATTGTTTCCATCCAAAGCACTGGTAATGAAGTCTGGGATCATTTGTCCATCATACAGCGGCATCCGCGGCCCATAGGTGCGAAAGATTCGCGCGATGCGAACATCCAAACCCTGAGATTGAGCATACGTTGCACAACAGGTTTCTCCAAACCGCTTGCCTTCGTCATAACAGGCACGAGGTGAGAGCGTGTCACCACTTCCCGTTTCTTCTTCTTTAAACGAATGCCCATCGGCCGGACGTGGGCCATAGACAACAGACGTCGAGGCATACAATACTTTTGATGTGTGGCGTACCCCCAAATCCAACACATGCTTCATACCGATCGAATTTGCAAATAACGTTTGCATCTTATACTGCTCAAATTTCTTGGGACTGGTTGGACAAGCTAGGTGGTATATTTCTTGAACGCCTTGAAATTTAACCTGAAAGCGAGTGAGTTCAGGAAACGCTTCTAAATCAATCGGTTCATTCACATCATGTCGAATAAATTCAAAATCCGGATTTTTTAATAAGTGATCGATGTTCGATTCTTGGCTGGTGACAAAATTATCCATGCAAATCACGCGCCCCTCTTTGAGCAACGCTTCGCACAAATGGGACCCGATAAATCCCGATCCGCCCGTCACCAAAATATTTTTCTTATCGTTTGTCATATGTGTAAGTGTATAGGTAAGTCGCCTACCCAAACGCATGCATCTGCGTGCGGCGAGAGCGCGCGTCCTGAATCGTGTACGCAAGACCTTGATCCAATTGGACGAGTGGCAACCAATGCAATGCCTGACGCGCCCGACCAATATCTGGCAAAGGCGCCTCCTTACTCAACGTGCCGTCTGCCTTACAATGTATCTGCGCGGTGGATTCAACGGTCCGTAAAATCTTTTTTGCTATCTCGGTCACCGAATATTCCTGATCTGAACCTAGATTCATGACCGATATATCCGTGGATGCATGCATATACTTGATGAGTCCGTCTACCATATCCGAAACATAACACAAACTAATCTTTTCTTCTTCACGACAAGACAACACAATATCCTTCCCATCGAGCGCCGCATTCACCATATCCGGAATCAAATTTCCATCCGCAATCTTCATGCGCGGACCATAGGTACGAAACAGGCGCGCGATTTTGACATCCAGTGAATAGACATCTCCATAGGTGTACAAAATTGCCTCCGCAAACCGCTTGCCTTCATCATATGCTCCAAAGGGAGTCAGATGATCCAAAACGCATGGATCCGTTTCATTTGCATAGACCTGGCCTTCGCGACGCGAACCATAGAGGGCAGACGAGGAACCGAAGAGCACCTTGGCCTTAGACGCAACCGCAACATCCAAAACATGTTTTGTTCCAATTGAGCTGGCAAGAATCGAGGCAATTTTAAAATCTTCAAAATGCAATTTGGAAATAGGACACGCTAAATGATAAATTTCTTGTACCCCCTGCAGTCCGACATGATATTGCTCAAGTTCAGGAAAGTCCGTTAACTGAAACGGTTGAGTGATATCATGGTTAATGAATTCAAAATTTGGATGCTGGAGTAAATGCTGAATATTGGACACATGGCTG
>VGLT01000065.1 GCA_016866635.1 Candidatus Uhrbacteria bacterium | reverse complement strand
CCGGCAGCGAGATAGGTTGCGGCTACGTCGAGAATGTTTTGACGCAACATCTTGGGATTTTGTGGGACCGTGATCGCATGCAAGTCGGCGATAAAACAAAAGCATTTGTAACGATGCTGTAATTCCGTCCATTGTTTGATCGCACCGAGATAGTTCCCGATGTGGAGGTTATTGGTCGGTTGAATGCCGGACAAAAGGAGATCTTGCATAGGTCCCAGACATTAAAGCATGAAAACATTAAAACATAAAAGCAATGAGCTCTTTGCTTTAATGCTCTCGTGTTTTTATGCTTTTATGGCAAAAACCCTCCTGCCTGAATTTCCCACAGGGTTTTATAAATATTGTCCTTTTTCTTGAGCAGAGACTCGTGTGTTCCTGTATCAACCACTCGACCTTCATCCATGACAATAATGCGATCCATTTCCATGATGGTGGATAGGCGGTGGGCAATGGCGATTGCCGTCTTGTCTTTCATCAATTCATGCAAGGCGTCTTGAATGAGCGCTTCTGATTCAGAATCAAGGCTCGACGTTGCCTCATCAAGAACGAGAATTGGCGCATTCTTTAAAATAGCTCGCGCAATGGCAACACGTTGACGCTCACCGCCAGACAATTTAATGCCGCGCTCGCCCACAAAGGTCTCATACCCTAACGGCAAAGACGAAATGAATTCATGACAATGCGCTTTTTTAGCCGCTTCGATCACTTCATCATCCGTTGCATCACGCCGACCGTAACGAATGTTTTCCATGAGAGTACGGTGGAATAGGATTGGCTCTTGAGGAACAAGAGCTATTTGATTATGCAAGCTGTCTTGGGTAACCTTCGAGATGTTTTGATCATCGATGAGAATTTTTCCTCGATCGATGTCATAGAATCGGAACAAGAGCTTTACAATGGTTGATTTGCCCGCGCCGGATGATCCCACAAACGCCACCTTTTCTTTGGGTTTGATCTTCAAATCAAAATGCTTAAGTACAGTACGTGTTTGGTGATAGCTGAACCCGACCTCTTTAAACTCAATGGCCGCTTTTTTCACAACAAGAGGTTTTGCTCCGCGTATATTTTGAATTTCATGAGGTGTATTCATGATATCCACCATCTCTTGAGCATCAGCAAAAGCTTCATACAGGCTTCGGATGGATTTGCGAAAGCTTCGTAGTTTTCCAAAGAGCATCAGGATATATCCTTGAAGGAGAGCGAAGTCGCCAATCGTCAACACATTTTTTTGCCAAAGCTTGACCGCAACATAGGTCGCAACAAATTCAACCAAGATCATGCAGGCTTGTTGAACGGCATTGGAGGTTACACCTAGGGACCAGCCAAAAATACGGAGTTTTACCAATTCATCGGTAATTTCTTTTACCCGTTTATTTTCATGGGTGTTTCCCGTAAACAGTTGGATGTTATTTTGATTGGCAATGGCATCAGAGAGGACGCCGGTGACTTCTGAGTCCTTCCTGCTTCTTTCTATGTCGAATGTATATTTCCAGCGCGCATAAAAATAATTGAACGCGAGAATAGCAAGTGTCCAGGCGAGTATGATAAGTCCAATCCAACGATTGCGTCCGAACAACACAAAGAGAATCCCAACGACAGAGATAGTGAGTGGCCAAAAAATGTCCAGAAAGATTTCAAAAATGCTTTGATAGGATTGTGCGATTTTATTGATGCGTCGTACCAGCGAACCAGAAAACTGGTTGCTGAAAAATTGATATGAGTGACCAATCAAATAAGAAAATGCGCGATTTTGTAGGTCGGCCATGCCTCTGGCCATTAAGCGGTTGAACGCGAAATCGCTCAAGGTATTTAAGAGCCAGCTGGCTCCATGCAACGCCAAAATGGTCACCAAGATGACCAAGATGGGTTGAAGATTTTGTTTTGTTGTTTCGCGAGTGAGAAGCGCGTCGAAAAATCGTTTGTAGAATGGAGGAATAGCAATGTCGATCAAACTCATGATCGTCACTGCCAAAACCATCGCCCCAGTGAACCATTTCCATGTTCGAGTTGTTTCCCAAAAGACCGAAAGGACGGATCTGTTTTTCATTACACTTCAATTATAACAGGAATAATCATCGGGCGCTGTTCTGTCTTCATAAACAGAAATTCTCCAACTTCATCACGCAGACGATCTTTAAGATAGCCAATATCTGCTTGCGCACCCGGCTTGCGATCTTTGATGATCGAGGCGGCTTTGTTGCGTGTTTGCGAAATCAACTCGATATGCTCTTTCATGTACACGAATCCGCGGGAGATGATATCAGGGAGAGCTTGGAGGGCGCCGGTTTTTGCATCTACCACAGCCACGACAATCACCATCCCTTCATCTGACAATTGTTGACGATCGCGCAAGACAACTTGGTTGGTGTTCCCAACGCCTAATCCATCGACAAACACGTAATCTGTCGGCACCTTTTTATTGGTCAACATGCCGTTGCCCTTTTGATCAAATTCCATAATCTGACCGTTGTCGGCAATAAAGATGTTTTTTGGATTGAATCCATTGGCGATCGCGGCTTTTGCATGGTGACACAAGAAGGAATAATGCCCTTCAATTGGAATCAAGTATTTTGGCTTGATCATCTCGTGCATTTCTTTTAAGTCATCCTGCTGTGCGTGACCACCGGCGTGTACGTCCATCATTTTATAGTGAATCACCTCTGCGCCTTCGCGATACAACGTATCTTTGACGCGTTGCACGGAGCGCTCATTCCCTGGAATAACCGAGGATGAGAACACAACCGTGTCGCCTGGGCGAATCGAGATAAAAGGGTGTTCGCGATTGGCAATTCGCATTAACGCGGCACGTTCCTCGCCCTGCGCGCCGGTACAGATCAAGGCTACCTTGTCAGCCGGATATTTATCCATTTCTTTTGGATCGATCAGGGTGTGCTTTTCAATCTTCATGTACCCTAATTCTTGTGAAATCATCACGTTGGAGCGCATGGAGAACCCTTGAATGGCCACCTTGCGACCGTTGCGCTCACACGCCAGGATGATTTGTTGGATACGTGAGATCATGGACGCAAACGTCCCAAGAATAATGCGTCCTTTGGCGTTTTTGATAATGTCGTCGATGTTGTGCTGAATCTCGATTTCCGGCAATTGTTTGCCCGGTTTTTCTGCATTGGTCGAGTCGATCATGAGAGCGAGCACATTGCGTTCCGCAAGCGATTTAATCTTTTCGGTTTCCTGAATCGATTGCGCGCCCGGAGCCGCATCAAGTTTAAAGTCACCGGTGTGCACGATGATTCCACACGGTGTGTTTACAATTACCCCCATGGATGAGGGAACGGAGTGCGCGACGCCAAAGAACTCAACTTTAAAGACACCCAACTGTAATACATCATCTGTTTTTACAGAGAAAATATTGAGCGGGGGAGCGTCACGATGATCCTCCTGACGTTTTTGAATAATGCCGCAGGTGAGGTCTGTTGCAAAAATTGGAGGGTTGCCTAAGCGAGGCATGAGATGCGGAATCCCTCCAATATGATCATAGTGTCCGTGCGTAATAATGACGGCACGAATGTTTTTTTCCTTGCCTTTGAGACAGGCGATGTTTGGCACGATGTAATCGACGCCCGGCATGTCGTCATCGGGAAATTGCAAACCCATATCGATGATGATGATGTCATGACCAAATTCCAACACAGTCATGTTGCGGCCGACTTCTTCATTGCCGCCAATCACCATGACTTTAAGGCGCTCGCCCTCAGGGATGAGCACATCCGTGTCCGTTCCGGTTTTGTGGAACGGTTTGTGTTTGAACGCGCTCATGCGTGGGGCAGAGCTAAATGCACCACCCATGGCACCACGTTTGCGTTTATTCTGGCCATGGCCAGAACCGTGAGCTTGTCGAACGGTCGAAGGGCGCTCTTCTTTAGCAAATCCTTGCTTTAACGAAAGAGAAGGATTTGGTCCGCCAGGTGCGCGAACAGGCGTTTGATTATTGCCGCTTGGTCGACGCGGAAAAAAACCAGGACGCCCAGCAGGCTTGCCCGTAGAAGGCTTGCCAAAGGCAGGCCGATTTCCTCGCGAACCGAAAGAGCTACCCGACGAACGGGATTTGTTCATTGCTTCCATACCAATAAATTCTGTATTTGACGATAAAAATCGTCTAAAAGAGTAAAATGATTTATTAAGTTGTTTGAGGACCTTTTAGAGGTCTGTCACGACTTTCGATGACCTCGCAAATCTGCGGGACCAAGCGAAAAGCGTTCAGATGGTGAAAATAGAATAACAGAGAGAAGAAGAGCTGTCAAATAGCCATTGACAGACAACTGTTTTTATGATACTCATTTTGCACACAACAGAGCATAGGAGCAGGCTCATGGAAACAAGAAAACCACTGGCAGTAGAGATGCGAGAAGTAGCGACTCAGGTGAGGCAGGAGCGGGAACGAAGGCGAGAGCGCGACCGGAGCTTGCGCGAAGCCTTTCTGTGCATGATGGAGCCGACGAAGATGGCGGAGGCGATCTATGATCACCTCATGATCCTGGTTCACGAGGCCGCGCAGGATGGGCAGTTCCAGATTTCGAACTACGCGCTGCCCTCGAACAAGAAGATGAAGAAAGTGGTCGTCCTGGTCGGGACACGGCTGAAGTCCGATGGTCTCCATGCCAGCTCGAGAATCGGTCACTTCGAGGGGCACATGGACACCTCGGTCAACGAGGAGATCTTTCTCAACATCAACTGGTGATCTACATCCCACGCGAGGGCAGGCGTCGCGCAAGTGACGACAGAAGCTCTCGATCACGTCGGGATGCTTTTGTTTTGCGCCCTGAGGGAATCCCGCTCCCTTGCTCGTCGGATCAACGTCTAGAACCTCCTCGCTCATCCGCAGCCCGGGTTCTCAGCGAATGAAATCGTTCATTCGCTTCGATACCCTTCGATTCCAAACGGGACGCTACATAAAATAAATCCCCCATGAAGGGAGATTTATTTTATGGTGCGCCCTGAGGGAATCCTGCTCCCTTGCTCGTCGGATCAACGTCTAGAACCTCCTCGCTCATCCGCAGCCCGGGTTCTCAGCGAATGAAATCGTTCATTCGCTTCGATACCCTTCGATTCCAAACGGGAC
>VGLT01000064.1 GCA_016866635.1 Candidatus Uhrbacteria bacterium | reverse complement strand
TGTCCAAATGCCTGCGGCGCTCGTCATCGCTGGCTCGACCTGGTTCAGCGTCCAGGGCTCTTGAACACCCGACAAATAGCGCACGACCGAACCATTTTTTAAAGTGACATACACGCTCGAGTCGATGGCGATCCCTTGAGCATCAGACAACGTGGTATTGGTTTGTTTTAGATACGCGCTTTCACTCCCAAATCCTCCTCCTTCAACCACACCAAATCTCCAAATCATCCCGTTCTTTGGATCAAGCATATATAAGCGCTTGTTGTAGAGCGAGGCGGAGATGGGTTGGTCAACCTTGAGCGGCGAGTAGGATCTCTCATTCACTTTTCCGGCCACGGGGTCAATGGACAAAAGCGTTGCGGTGGCGGTGATGTACAGCAGAGAATCTTTGCTGGCCGCGCCGGCTAAAATATTTGTTTGATCACCCGTGAGGGCAATGCGTTTGATCTCGCGCGTGGATGGATTGACCTGCACAACAGATTGACCGGCCTTGTCTACGCTCAAAAGATTTCCTTTGTAGAGAGAGATGCTCAACAATCCCTGATTAGATCCGGCCGGCAAGGCAAAGATCTCCGTTGGTTTTTCAACGCGTGTTTCATGCTTTAGTTTGGTGAGAACGACATTCAATTCGCGTTGCAATTCTTCTTTGGCCTGTTTGCGGCTAGCTTTTTTATCATCCAAACTCGCAAGTAATTCCGTTGCTTCTTGTACTAAACGACGCGCATGTTCCTCGTTGTTATAGACCAAGTCCGCTTCCGCTCGATTTTTGCGGTCCACCGCTTGATCATAGGTTGCGTTCCACAACGTCTGCTCCGCCGAAGCTTTTTTAGCCTGTTGAAACCAGATAGTTCCGATGATGGCGGCAAGCACAATGCCTCCGCCCGCGAGCAGGGTCAATCGACGCTTGGGAGTCATAAAGGAACCATGACCTGCGTTCATGCCACGCAAGCTCGCGAGAGCGACCGGATTATGCAGACTGTTTGGAGCCCGGTTTACCAACGCTTTGATTTTTTTCAACGCCTGTTGCCCGAAACGTTCTAGATACTCACGCGATAGATAGGTCGCGATCCGTTTAGACACAGGCATGGCAGGGGAGAGGATCTCCTGCGTTGCTTCTTCTGCCTGATACATGCGCTCGATGGATTGAGTGCTTTTTGGTTTCTCTCGTTCATCCGGAATCGTCACCGGTTCGCTGACCAGGCGGGGGAGTTCTACGCTCGCAATCACCACGGCGGCAAAGTCATCCGGAATATCTCGATGCTCCAAGTCTTGGCGTATTTCCAGTGCGGCTGTTACGGGCGGGAGCGTACTTAATCGGTCGACGAGACGCAGTTCCCCACGCAAACGTTCAAAATTTAGGGTGCCGGCCATCAAGAGATCGCCTGGGCGAATGTCTCCACATACCAGGGAAGAAAACACTTTTTTTGGATCGACCTCTGCCGGTTGTTCTAAGGATCCAAACAGATCAAAATGGCGATAGGTTCCATTATCCTGTTTTTGCAAAAAGACATTCATCAAACGCCCGGTTCCCGAAAAACACAAATGCGCTTCCGAAAGCTCTATCGCAAAAAGATTTACCCGATTCCAGCTGAGCGGTGTTGGAGACTCTTGAGCAAAGAGGGCGATTGCCTCGTTTAAACGTTGGATCACCTTCTCAAAACGAGCCATGGGATCCGTATCAAAACCAACGGTGAGGCGCCGCGCCTGTTCGGCGGTCGCGTTTAATACATCCAGAAGTTGTTCATAGACGTACGCAGTAGAGGTGATTTCTACCAAGAGCAAAAAAACGGGGCCGTGCTTGTTACGGGACTCGGATTCATAACGGAAGACACCAATGATTTTTTCATCGAGTGTAGACCGATTTACCTCGATATCCGCGAGGCGAAACTGTTGTTCGAGAGAATGCATGGTAGAGAGAGGCTTTAGGCTCTAGGCGCTAGAATAGAATCTTTTTGGGCCTTCTGCGAGGTCTTGTCAAGGAGGAGAATATAGTTCAGGATACCAATCATAGCTATGCTTGAACACCTTTTTGGTTCTCGAACACGGGTCAAGTTGTTAAGTCTGTTTTTGCGTCATCCCGAAGAACCGCTCTTTGTTCGCGAGATTACACGGCGTATTGATACACAGATTAATGCGGTACGAAGGGAATTGAGCAACCTGGTGCGTTTTGGATTGATCTCCGAAAAGCACGTGGCCAATGAAGATGTGGTGGCACAGGACAAAAAACAGCCCGGACTGAAGAAAAAATTTTATCAGGTGAACCCATCGTTTGTTCTTTTACCAGAGCTGACGGCACTCTTGCTTAAAGCCCAAGTTCTGTTAGAGAAAAAACTAGATCGCGAGATTACGAAGTTAGGGGACGTGCGCTATCTCTCACTTTCCGGTTTATTTTTGGGCAGACAAAACCCCTCTCCGGTCGACATGTTTATCGTAGGCAAAGTGGATAAAGAAGCGTTGAGTGATTTGATGAAGGGGATTGAAAAAGAGCTGGGATTTGATCTCAACTTTTCCTACATGTCTTCTGAAGAGTTTGAATATCGCAAAGACATCGCAGACCGCTTCCTTACCAAAATTCTTGAAGCCCCAAAAAATGTCATGGTCGACCGTCTCAATGAGCGGACATAATATGTCGTGGCTCTTTATTGATACGCACCAGAGCGGGCAATACCGTGTTGGTTGGCTCGGCAAAGAAGTAAACGTCAAAACATACACCGGCCGAGCGAGTGGGTTGTTGTTAAAATTACCCTCCCTTGCCAAGGTGAAGTGTGAAGCTAAAGGGGTGTGCGTGGTCGCTGGTCCCGGCTCTTTTTCCTCCGTCCGCACCGGTGTGTTATACGCCAATCTCCTTTCCCGTCTTTTGAAAGTGCCATTGGTTGGAATTTCGGTTGATGACTCGTCCGATCTAAAAGCTACAAGCTATAAGCTACAAGCTTCGGATTCTGTCTCGTACGTCTCTCCCATCTACGACGCAGAACCAAATATCACGTTACCACGTTCATGACACGTACCCGTTGGGCAGAAATTTTTCCTGGCGCCTGCATTTGGCTCACGTTTATCGTGACGATCATCCTTTCTTTTATCCGCCCGATCTGGATGATCTATTTCATTATTCTTTTTGATCTGTATTGGATGTTGCGGATCATGTATTTCGTTCCCTTTCTGCTCTTATCGTGGTGGCGCTATCGCAGGGCATTGAAGCGCGATTGGCAAAAAGAGGCAGAAGCTCAATCAGGGTATCAGGACATCTATCATTTGATTTTTTTGCCAACCTATAAAGAAGAGGAGCACGTGGTGCGTGCAACGTTGAGTACGCTTGCACAGGCGGATTATCCTTGTGAGCGTATGATCGTTGTGTTAGCGGGGGAGGAACGCGATCTCGAGCGCTTTGAGCAAATGGTGACGCGTTTAAAACCCGAATTTGAATCTACATTCATGCATTTGTGGTCCACGGTTCATGCCAAGGATATGGAGGGCGATGTCATAGGCAAGGGATCGAATTTGCACTGGTCAGGCAAACAGATACTCCCCAACATTCTCGCCACGGGCATTGCCCCCGAAGATATCATCGTTTCTTCGTTTGATGTGGATACACTGGTACACCCAAAATATTTTTCTTGTTTAACGTACCTGTATTTGACCGTTCAAGATCCGACTCACAGCTCGTATCAACCGGTAGCGCTGTATAACAATAATTTGTGGCAGTCACCGGCTCCCGTTCGAGTCGCGATGTTCGGTACAACGTTTTGGCTTATGACAGAGCTGGCTCGACCCGAAGGGATGATGACGTTTTCCTCGCACTCCATGAGTTTGCGTATGTTGATGGATGTCGGTTTTTGGCAAAGAGATATCGTTTCAGAGGATTCACGCATCTTTTTACAAGGTCTGGTTCACTATCATGGGAAATATCGCGTCACGCCAATTCATCTGCCTGTCTCGATGGATACGGTCATGACAGGAAACTACGGGAAGGCGCTGATCGCCTTATACAAGCAGTTGCGTCGTTGGGCTTGGGGGGTGGAAAATTTTCCCTACATGGTTCGTGCGTTTCGACAGGATGTGCAGATGCCGTTTTGGACCAAACTCGGCTGGTTGTTTAAACAGTGGGAAGGGGCCTATACCTGGGCCACGGCTCCTATCTTGATTTTTGTCTTGGGATATCTCCCGTTTTTCGTCGCCCCAGATTCATTCCGCTCTGTCGCTCTTTTTCAAAACACCCCGTTCACTCTGCAATGGCTGATGCGTTTTTCGATGATTGGGTTGCTGGTCTCGGCAAGTCTTGCGCTGACCCTCCTGCCGCCACGACCCGCCCGTTATCCACGGATCTACGCCTACTCAATTATTTTGCTGCAGTGGATTTTATTGCCTGTGACCTTTGTATTGTTTGGCGCGATCCCGGCGATTGATGCCCAAACACGTCTCATGCTCGGCAAGACCCTCGGATTCCAGGTATCACCAAAAAGAAAACTATGATCGACACTCGTTGGTCTGTGCAAACGGTGGCTTGGAATGATCCACGCTATTTTTTTGATTTGATGCATTCATTGGAACAACAAGTAGGAACGCAAGCTCACGCTCTTTTAATTGAACATGCTCGGCAGGGAGTATTGTCATCTCAAGAGATGGATTCGCGTCACTGTACGATTTTGCGTAATGCATCGGATAAAGGGTTTGGATTATCACATGAACAGGCCATGCGTTTTGTGGTATCGCACTGGCCGCCGGAAGAATTACATCAGCGTTATTTGGCCGTTGTCCATCCCGATGTTTTGTTTGAGCCGCATTGCTTGTTTCAGGTCGAGTGTTGGTTTGCCACACATCCGGATGTTTCGCTTGTTTTACCAAGAGCCCTCTCTGCGCGATTGGATTTTTCCGAGACGGGCGAACAGCGCTCTGTTGTTTTTGGAGAAGCATTGGATACCCAAGAACCAGCCTGCGTCTTTATCCGTGCTTCGTCTGCGTTGGAGCTGCCTTGGAATAAGGCCACGGACGTCTCAACATTAATCCGTCGATATCAACCATCTGTGTGTTCTGAAGCGATGATTTGGCACCACACCCATCCCTTGTCAGATAGCCCATTTTTTGCGAAGGTACGGGGGCTATGGAA
>VGLT01000063.1 GCA_016866635.1 Candidatus Uhrbacteria bacterium | reverse complement strand
CACTATCTTGTGCAAGACGCCACCACCTATCAACCGGAACATCCATATAATGTCGTCGTCCTCTCAAATGTCTTGGAACACATTGATCGTCGTATCGATTTCCTCAAGTCCGTCAAACATCTTGCTCCCCTGCTTCTCATTCGCGTCCCCATGATCAATCGTGACTGGATCACGCTGTATAAAAAAGAACTGGGCATCGAGTGGCGGCTGGATACCACACACTGTACCGAATACACTCTTGAAACATTCCGCGACGAACTCGCTCAAGCTGGATTGTCCATTCAATCTCACTCCATCCAGTTCGGCGAGATTTGGGCGGTGACTCTCGTATGAAAAACCTTCTCCTTCACCTTAAAAACGCTTGGATGCGTTTTGCCCACGCACTTGGCCGTATAAACACAGCTGTTCTTCTCACCCTCTTTTTCCTGTTTGTCATCGGTGGAATGTCGATCATTTCCAAACTCTGGAACATCTTTGTCAAACCCTCCCGCGTGGGCTGGCAACAAAAACAACCGATGGAACCCACCCTGGATTGGGCCTCACACCAATTCTGATATGAATATTCTCGGCCTCTCCTTTGATTTTCATGACTCTGCCGCGGCGCTCCTCATCGACGGCCAGTTGATTGCAGCCGCACAGGAAGAACGTTTCACACGCGTCAAACACGATGAACGCTTTCCAAAACACGCTACTGCGTACTGTCTACAAGAAGCGGCTCTCCGTATTTCAGACATAGATTACGTCGTCTATTACGAAAAACCGATTCTAAAATTCGACCGACTTTTGGAAACATACATTCATACCTGGCCGCGCGGATGGCGCTCGTTTCTGAAAGCTATTCCTGTATGGATGAAATCCAAACTGTGGGTCAAACAGAAAATCCAGCAGGAGCTCGATTATACGGGAACGATCCTTTTTAACGAACACCACCTTTCCCATGCCGCCAGTGCATTTTATCCGTCGGGATTTGAAAAAGCGACCATCGTGACGATCGACGGCGTGGGTGAATGGGAGACGACCACGATCGGGACCGGAGAAGGAAACCGCCTCACGATCACCGAATCCACCCATTTCCCGGACTCGCTTGGACTGCTCTATTCCGCGCTCACGTACTATCTCGGCTTCAAAGTAAACAGCGCCGAATACAAAGTGATGGGCCTGGCTCCCTACGGAGACCCCAAACCGTATGCATCCGCCATGCGAAAACTTTTTCAGCTTCATAAAGACGGAAGCTACACGCTGAACCATCGCTACTTTGCCTACTCGTGGGGACTCACCATGACCAATCGGCATTTCAACGATCTCTTTGGAGGCCCGCCGCGTGATCCCGAATCCCCGCTGACCCAAAAGGAAAAAGATATCGCCGCGTCCCTCCAGCTCATTTTGGAAGAAGCGGTGTTGGCGATCGTGAACCACGCCTACAAGAGACATCCGTGCGAGAACCTTTGTCTTGCCGGTGGCGTTGCGCTGAACTGCGTAGCAAACGAAAAAATCCTTAAACACTCCCCTTTCAAACACGTCTTCATTCAACCGGCGTCCGGGGATGCCGGCGGGGCGCTTGGCTGTGCTCTCTATGTCGCGCATGCCATCCTCAACGAGCCTCGAGTCTTTACCATGCAACATGCCTATTGGGGTCCGACGTTCGACGACCGTGAAATCGAAGGGGCCCTACTCTCTCATGGTGCTTCCTATCAAAAATTGGATCATGACGCTCTGCTTGACACAGCCGCGAATCTCCTTGCCAAAAATCATGTAGTCGGTTGGTTCCAAGGACGGATGGAATTTGGACCCAGGGCTCTGGGCAACAGATCCATTCTTGCCGACCCGCGCCAAAAAGAAAATTGGCAAAGAGTGAATCTCAAAATTAAATTCCGTGAAAGCTTTCGCCCGTTCGCTCCCAGCGTTCTGGAGGAACGTAGTGGCGATTATTTTGACAACGTCTGTCCGAGTCCGTTTATGCTGTTGACCGCGCAGGCCAAAACAGATTGTTTACCTGCCATCACACACATTGATAACTCCGCACGACTCCAAACGGTCAACAAGGAGCACAATCCGTTGTATCATGAACTCATCCGTCGGTTTGCCGACCTCACGGGCGTACCCGTTGTCATCAACACTTCCTTTAATGTCCGCGGTGAGCCCATCGTGTGTACTCCCACCGACGCGTTGCAATGTTTTCTCAATACGGATATGGATGATCTGATGCTTGGCCATTTTCACATCTCGAAGTCCAGCAATACCCAGCTAGCCAACAACAGTGCCCGCGAAGAATATCTTCATGCCTTTAAACTTGACTAGACGGTGCTGACGAGACTGTAAATGACCGTTATGAAAAGTCGATATATTCTGATGTCTCTCGTGATCGCTCTTGGTTTGCTGTTGCTGCTGGAGGGAGTGATCCGCGTCAGTGGTCTCGTCGACATTCGTCGCACAAGAGGATGGGGACACTCGTTTGCTTGCTGTGGCGATTTGCGTCCAAACAAAACGATCCTTTCTCTCATCGCTCCTGACCATCCGTATGTCGTCACAACCAACAATCTTGGATTAAGGAGTAGACAGACACACGACAACAAAAAAAACGATACATTCCGCGTCTTGGCGATTGGAGATTCCTTTACCTTTGGGCCTTATGTGGCAGATGATGAAACTTGGCCCGCCCGACTCGAACAATTCACAAAACAAAAATTTCCTGTTCTCCCTATTGAGGTCTTAAACGCAGGGATCGCTTCTTACACAATCACAGACGAGTTGAGCTACCTCCAAGACAAAGGGCTTGCTCTGAATCCGGATCTCGTGATCCTTGAAGTGACCTTTAATGATGTCGCGGATCTTCGGAGGGTACACCGTGGACTCTTCAAACGACCGGTCGACAACTGGAAACACCGCGCTATACAAACCATCAGGAATGTGGCTTACGATCATTCGTATCTCGTCTCGGCACTGGTGAGCCTGAAAAATGCAATGGTGACTAAAGGAGTCGTCGCTACGAAACCACAGGGAGATGATGACCTCTATGAAGCCATTCTCTACGGCGAGCATCAAGAATTTCTAGAAGCGTATGAAACGAGTTTCGTACGCTTCGTCAATCTCCTGCGCATACAGAACATTCCGTTGGTTGTCCTTTACTATCCAGAGGCGTCGATGAGCTCTAAAGAACCGCTCGATCGAAAGGATGTACGAAAAATCCCCATGTTTATCCAATCCCTTGCCGCAAAAACTCAAACGCCATTTTTTGATGCGACGCATGCTCTTGTGGATCAAGACCCCTCACTCATCTACCTCCTCCCCTGGAACGGCCATCCCTCGCCGGCCGGCTACTATCTGACGGCGAAACATCTGCTATCCTTTCTGGAACCTCTCCAACTCCTCCCATCCTCCTATGTTCAACAATAGTAAACTCGCTATCTTCAAAGAAATCTGGGGATTCATGAAACGCTATAAAAAATGGTGGATAGGGCCCCTGATGATCTTCCTGGTCTTCTTAGGAATCATCCTGGTGTTTGCCCAAGGATCTGCCTTAGCCCCGTTTATCTACACGCTTTTTTAGCATTGTGGCCTCTTGCGTTCGCTTCCTCATATGCGAAGTGTAAAAAAGCTTAGGGACACCTTTGGCAGTCTTCAAAATCTTTGGAATCATTCACAAATCCACCTTGTCCACGATGGCTTTCCATGGGTTCTGCGCGAGATTACCGAGTCCATCGCCGACGCGCTCAATGAACACGGTTATGCACGCGCCAGCGCGAGTCCGTTTTATCATTTTCTCAAGAGTCCTCTCATTCATTTCAACGGCGTCACTCCGACGCAGGCTTTTAAACAGAAAAAAGTGATCATGACCTGGTATCATGTCCTTGAAGAGGATAAACGTCTCCTGAACCTACAAACACTCGCAAAACAGGTGAACCTCATTCATACTCCGGCAAAAACCACAATGGAAACGCTTGTTGCGGCGGGATTTCCAGCAGAACGAATTGTCGTCCTTCCCGCAGGAATCCAGACGACCGATTTTTCCAGAGTAGACGCTGACAAAAGACGCGCGATCCGGCTCGAACTCCAGATCTCCGATACGGCCTTCGTGATCGGTTCGTTCCAAAAAGATGGATGCGGTTGGGGTGAAGGGATGGAACCAAAATGGATCAAAGGACCTGACGTTTTTTGCGAAACGATCTCTCGTGTAAAACAATCCCATCCTGTTCACATTCTTTTGACGGGGCCAAGTCGCGGATACGTTCAACATCGTCTGGAACAACTGCGCGTACCCTACACGCATCGTTATCCCGCTTCCTACCACGACATAAACCGTTTCTACCATGCCTGCGACGCCTACCTCATTAGTTCGCGTCTGGAAGGCATCCCGATGGCGCTCCTTGAGAGTTGGGCAACGGGTATTCCGCTTGTCAGCACGCAAGTCGGGATGGTGAAGGATGTCGCCATCCATGGCCAGACGGCTTTGCTTGCTGAAGTCGGCGACTGTGATAAGCTTGCACAGCATCTGGTGGAATTGATCGAGCACCCTGAACAACGAGAACGACTAACGGAAACCGCCTTTAGAGAAGTAAAAAAATACGATTGGAAGCATCTCATCCACCTCTATTGGAAGCACCTCTATTCGCCTCTATGAAAACAGCTCTCATCACAGGTATTTCCGGACAAGATGGATTTTTTCTTTCGCGCCTCTTGCTCCAACAGGGCTATGACGTGCATGGATTCATTCGACGAAACAGCCAAGCATCGGTTGGCACCCTTGAATCCCTTTCCGATTCGGAGCGTAAAAAAATCACCATCCATTGGGGCGACATCAGCGACCACACGATTGTGGAATCGGTCGTGCGAGAAGGCCAATACAATGAGATTTACCATTTGGCCGCTCAAAGTTTCGTATGGTTGAGCTTCACGAATCCGAGTGCCACGTATCAAACGAACATCGACGGAACACTCAACCTCGTCAATGCTATTAAAACATTTTCTCCCCAGAGCAAATTTTACTTTGCCGGGACATCAGAAATGTTTGGGAAATCCCCTGCTCCTCAAAACGAGACGACGCCGTTCTATCCGCGCAGTCCCTACGGAATTTCAAAACTGGCGGCCTACTGGACGACGAAAAATTACCGCGAATCGTATCAACTCTTCATGAGCAACGGAATCATTTTTAATCACGAATC
>VGLT01000062.1 GCA_016866635.1 Candidatus Uhrbacteria bacterium | reverse complement strand
TCCAGTTCCACCGCAGAACCAATGGCCATTTTTACATCTTCCGCAATACGCTCACCTAATAGCAAATTAAACACGTCTCGCGCATATTGTGCAATATTTTTATTCAATTCATCCCCGGCAATCGGGATACTCCGCGCGGTAACAATTCCATTGAGAGAAATAACGGCAATTTCCGTTGTCCCTCCACCAATATTTACGACCATATTTCCAACTGCATCGGAAATAGCGAGACCTGCACCGATCGCGGCGGCGATCGGCTCTTCTACCACCAACACCTCTCGAGCACCAGCACTGACTGCCGCATCGCCTACCGCCTTTCGTTCCACCTCTGTCACATCTAATGGAACACAGATCACCACGCGTGGACGAGGGAGAGCAAGCGATCGATCATCGTGAACTTTGTCAAAAAAATACCGCAACATTTTTTCCGTAACCTCAAAATCTGCGATAATGCCGCGTTGCAACGGTTTTGTTACCTGAATGTGCGGTGGTGTTTTTCCAACCATAAAGCGCGCCTGCTCCCCAACCGCAATCACCTGGCCATTGCGTTTGTTTACGGCAACCACCGAGGATTCATTAATCACAATTCCGCGACCTTTCACAAAGACGAGTGTGTTTGCTGTCCCCAAATCAATTCCCAATTGTTTGGTAAACGCCCCAAAAATGGAAGGCCACATACAACGCCAACACATTGCCACTAATGATGGGTGGCGTCAAAGCCGTACGTCTTTAGGTTCGTTTACTTTCTTGGATAAGCAAACAAAGATATTCCGCCACGCCTACGCCGATAAAAAGGGCAAGAAAATTCCACCAGGTAAGTAAACCCTGAGCAGAAAGAATGAGACTCGTGATCAACGCAAGCGAGAGCATGAGCGCATGACGAAACGCAATCTTTACTTCTCGAATCATGAGTTGAACTTGGCTCATCCGCTGACGACGATACACAACTCCAATGACAGCCAACGTGCCGACCATGGCCATAAACAACGTCAAATAAAATAATACCAAACTCAACACGCCGGCTTCCTGAGGGTCAATCGTATACAGAACAAAAAACCACCCACCCCAGGCCATGAGTGCCGCCATCGACATGCACCAAAGATAGGTTCTAAATGGCATCCATGACTAGTATATCACGTAGCTCAGGTTCTTGATGATGCGTGAGCCAAGTCTACGGTTGAGCTCGTTTTGAAACGCGATCTCCATGGATTTCAACTCCTGGATGGCCGCTCCGGAGGAGGATCTGAGTTTGAGTGTCCCATCAGAAAAAGAGATAACCTGAACATAAACGGCTCTCTCGGCTCCCCATAACTGCTTTAATGTTTGCGTTGCTTCCTCGACCACGCGCGCGGCTGTTACCTGGTGCAAAATACCTGCTTCCTGGATCGCCTTTGGTAAAATCCGCCGAATAGGTTGGAAGGACATACGGTTTGAAAATATATCCTTTTATAGCATATTCGCATTATCACAAAAACCCTCTTTAAGAGAGTTTTTTTGCGTGGTGCACGCTGTAGGATTCGAACCTACGACCCCCTCGGTGTAAACGAGGTGCTCTAACCAACTGAGCTAAGCGTGCGTTCTCTTGTCCAAATGGTGGGCGGAGAGGGACTTGAACCCTCATAACCTTGCGGTTGCTACCACCTCAAGGTAGTGCGTCTGCCAATTTCGCCATCCGCCCTTCATTTGAACAAGGTTCTACGAACGCGCGAAAGATATCAAGAAATACCCTTCCTGACAAGAGACGCTGAGTTCACTTCCCACCCTTTTTGCTTTCCCGTAATCATACGTATTTTTCTTGGAAGCACAGAAAGTGAAAAAGAATTGCCTCGTATCGATTGACCATCAACAAAAAGCTCGATGGCTTTTTCCGAGCTCAGCGTTCCGTGTGTAAAAAAAATATGACTCTCACTCAACGCAGATTTCTTCCAAAATGCAATTCCCTTAGGCTCAACGCGCGCTTGAATAAATGCCTCAAGCTTCCCATCTTGTGGATGCGAACATCCTTTGCCGCTTGTGCCAGCAAGATTTCGAATAGCGATCGCCCCTCCTTCTGCAGGCTGTAGGCGATACCGTCCTTCGATATCTAAAGACGCACGCATCTCCGGCGCCACAACTTCCGTAAAAAAATAACGGTCATTAATCTTTCCAACATCAAGCGTTTCGACCAAACGAGCGGCCACCGCATCTACCCCCGCAGCACCAAAAGGAATGCCGAGATGTTGTGCAAGAGCTGATGGCGGTGAAAGAGAAATGTATCCAAAGGTGACATCCACATCTGGTAAAAACGGCATCATTTTTTGGAGCGTGAGATCATTCCCAACAAAGACAAGATTTTTTACCGGTCCGCGCATCAATTCAAACACAACATCTTTGGGCTGTCGAAACATAGCCAGCCGAACAATCCGCCCTTCTATCCCTCGCCGTGATAACTCTGTCTCAAGCAAGGAAACATCTTTTTCCAGCCGACGCTCGGAACAAAGTTCGTCGTAGATGTAGGCAAATGCCGGATTCATCGTTCATTTGCTAATAAAGTTGTCGCAGCAGACGCATTCCGCTCACGACGTGACGACCCTGTCGCCGATTTTTCTGGAGCCGTTCCCTTTGTTCCAACCATCATGCGTCCAGATAAAATAGCACCAGATTCAACGGTGATCGTTTCTGCAGAAACATCACCAAGAATTTTTGAAGATGATTTAATTTCCAATCGCTTACTCACCACAAAATTTCCCTCTACCGTTCCAGAGACAATGGCTTCTCCCGCAGAAACGTCCGCCTTGATCCTCGCATCTGGACCAACCGTCAACAATCCAGATGTCGAGAGCGTCCCGTGAACTTCACCTTCTATGAGTACATCGCTCTGGCTATTGAATTCTCCCTCTAGTTTCACTCCACGAGCAATAATCGTTGTTCCCCCATGACCTTCTACTCCTTTGCTTGGACTAAACATAGAAAAATAAATAAATGCTGATGATGCTAAAATAGCATGTCCGCATAAAAAACGCGAACACCCCGGGTCACGTGCGCCAGTCCATCCATAGATAGAGGCACACGGACCACGGGGTCAGGTAAACTCACTCGGGCTCAGACACGCGAATCGTGAGCAGCCTCCGCGACGAGCGGGCTTTGATCGGCCGTTGGTCGAGCCACACCACGAGCAGCGTGAGCAGCGCACAGAACGGAAAGCCGATCGCAACAAAAAGCATGAACGGTTTCAGAAGCTGCCACATCACAAACCTCCCTTTTTGCGGACTCGCCGCCTCAGAAAACGAACGATCAATGTCACGATGAGAATCGTCGTCATCAACTCCTCCCTCTGTAAGTGAGTGGACAAGATAGTACCAGATTACATTTGTTTTGGCAAGGGGATACCAAGAATTTCTAATGCTTGGCTCAAAACAGCTCGTGCCGCGGCCGCTAAACGTAATCGGCCGTCGAGTAATTCGTCCTTGGATTCAAGCACCGGAACATCGCGATAAAATTCGTTAATGGATTGCGCCAACTCAAGCGTGTATTGCGCGATGACAGACGGCCGCAATTCCTTTGCAGCTTGTTCGACCCTCTGCGGAAACCGCGCCATCATAAGCGCCAATGTTTTTTCTGAAGGATGATCAAATACCGGCTGCAAGCTTGTAGCTGTTAGCTGATAGCTTTTAGCCTTTTTAAGAATGGAAGATAAACGGACTCCGGCGTATTGGCAGTATGGCCCCGTCGCGCCATCAAACGAGAGCGCCTGTTCCATATCAAAAGTAAATACGCGATCGTTGTCTTGTTTTAACATGGAAAATTTCATCCCAGCCATGGCAAGAGCCCAGGCGGTTTCGTCAACTTGCTTCACCGACCAATCCTCATGCCGCGCGACAATTTCCTTTCGAGCGTAATCGACCACCGCATCACGAAATGACTCATACGTGACGATATTCCCCTCGCGGCTACTCATCGCACCCGTCTTTAATGTGACAAATTCGTAACCGATAAACTCCAGAGGCTTATCAAAACCCATGCGATGAAGCGTCTCAAATAATTGTTTAAAATAGAATGATTGTCGGTTGTCGACGATATACAAACTGCGCTGATACGTTGGATATTCCTTCGCCTTCAATTCAGCGAGCGCCAAATCCTTCGTTGCATACAAGGACGTTCCATCTGACTTACGCACTAAAAAAACTCCGAGTTTGATTTCCTCCAGATCTACAACAATCGCTCCCTGGCTCTCTTTTGCCACCTTCTTTTTCAACAATAGGTCAACAATTTCCTGTCCCCGATCAACCACCTCAGACTCAAGATACTGACGGTCAATACGGGCTCCAAGCTCTTTAAAAACGACGTCCATTTCCTTCAATGACCACCCGCGTGTTTCTTGCCACAGTTTTTCCCACGTTGGTTCATGTGATTCTAGTTTTTGCTGCACAAGCGAGACCTCCTCTTTTGCCTCCGGATGATCGTCCAAGTATGTTGTCGCCTCCGCATACAGTCGGCCCAAAAATTTTCCCGTTTTATCTTTTGCAGAAATCTTCTTTTTTGTTTTATCCAGATACCAGAGACATTTAGCCACATGCGCCCCGACATCCCCGTGATAACTCACATACTGAATATTCCATCCCGCGTGCGATAACAGTTTTCCCACAGCAGAACCCAAAACCAAATTTCGTACGTGCCCAACGTGAACTTCCTTATGCGTATTTGGCTGTGCATATTCCAATAAAACCTGTTCTTTCCTCTCTGCAAGCTTTCCATACCTCTCCCCCGCCGCCTCCACATCCTCAATCACCTGCGCAACCGCACTCCCAATCGCCAATGTAAAATTCACATATGGCCCAACCGCTGACACAGATTCTAAACCCGGCACCTTTCCTGGCACCATTGTTTCGGCAATTTCCTTGGCCACTTCTGCTGGGTTTTTTTTCTGCTCCTTCGCGAGTCGAAACGTGCCAAACGCAAAATCGCCCAGCTTCTGGTCTGGCGGCATCACGATCTCTGCAGGATCAACCGTGATAGATAATTGTTTTGAGAGGTGTTTTGCTATCGCGTCTGTCCACTGGTTCCACGCCGTTTTCATACAATCAATTTTACAAAGTGTCGTTTCCCCTTTTGGATGATCGTGCCCTCCTTCTTGATCCGACAGGCCGCCGTTACATCTTTTATTATTTCGTCATTGACCTTGATCGCTCCCTGTTCAATTTGCCGCCGTGCATCTGTCTTTG
>VGLT01000061.1 GCA_016866635.1 Candidatus Uhrbacteria bacterium | reverse complement strand
CTGGGCATTATCAAAAGTACCTTGAGCCGCATCAACGGCTTTTTGCGCCACGGAAATTGCTTCATTACTAGACCCAGACAACACTCTGTCTCTATTCGCGATTGCTTGAGCCACAGCTCCGCGCGCGCTGATTAAACTTGCGGATGCGCTGACCTGATCTACCGTCGCGAGCGTCTGTCCAACTTTTACACGATCTCCTTCTTTCACAAATACGCGACGCACAATTCCCCCCGTCGGAAAACCTAAACTCAAATCAACAGCACTCACAACCTGTCCTGTCGTCAAAACGGTCTGCCGCAGGTTATATTGTTCTACCTTTTGTGTTTCGAGCTTAGGTGCTGTTTGTGTACGACCAAAGACCTTGTATCCAATGCCGCCAACAACGATCATTGCCACCAATCCCCAAATAGCACGCTTGCGAGTGAAAAATTTCATACCATGCTTTTGTACATCAAAATACCAAAAAAATCAAGGGGGATGATATACTAGAATAACTTATTTTTATGACACATTTGTGTCTCCAATATCTCTATGAATACCGTTCCTCTTAATTATTAGGCCGTGCTTGTATCTGGCGTTGCCAGCATGGCGCTCGGATTCCTCTGGTACGGTCCGTTGTTCGGAAAAATGTGGATGAAGCTTTCAGGAATGACAAAAGAAAAAATGGAGGAAGCGAAGAAAAAAGGGATGACGACTGGCTATATTCTTTCCTTTGTCGGCGCTCTTGTGATGGCATACGTTCCCTCTCACTCTCTCGTATTTGCCTCAAGCTATACCAAAGTGATGGGAGTCTCCGCGGGAATCATGGCTGGCTTTTGGAGCTGGCTCGGATTTGTCGCGCCGGTGACTCTCAGTTCTATTTTGTGGGACGGAAAATCCTGGAATCTCTGGATCCTGAACAACGGCTATCACCTTCTACAACTTCTGATCATGGGTACCATCTTATCAGCGTGGAAATAAAAGATATTCGCCCTTCAAAAAAGGCCACTCAAGGGCCTTTTTTGTTATCAATCATTGATGGAAACCCTCTATTTACATCGGTGCACATAAACCGATCAACTCCGCTTCAGTTAATACATGCCCATTCATGGCATCGATGACCTGTTCTTTTGTTGAACCAGCGGGAACTGAGAGCATTGTATCCAGAGCATATAATCTGAAAAAATAGCGATGTTCACGATCCGGCGGACGTGGTCCAGAATACGCAAGTCCACCTCGCGTATTTTTTCCTAGTGTTCCAATCCCCTTTGCATTCTCCGGTAGTTCAACTATTAATGGAGAAATATTAAATAGCACCCAGTGGTCCCAAACAGGAACACCAGCGATAGCAGGAACATCCGGATCTTCCATCAACAGAACAAGAGAGATGGTTCCTTGTGGAATATCTCTAAATGTCAAAGGTGGACTTATGTTTTCTGCAAATTGTGTATACGTCTTTGGAATTGTTTGTGATGGAGCGAAGGCAGAACTCATTATTTGCATAAAATTGAGCGTGATGACATCAACTTTCTTTAAACTTTTCCTATGGTCTGCAATACCAGCACTCAACTTCTACCTGTAAATTCTTATGTTCATCCATATCAGCGGAACAAATCTCCTCAAGCATATGCTGCTGGTTGATGGGCAGTGCTCTAAATTCGTTCATCGCGATAAAGGAATAAATACCTTCCAACAATGTGTGATCACCGCAAAAAACATTTATCGTTCGCCGACTAAGGCAGGTTCCATTTTCCGTTAACCAGATATTGGCTCGATGCAATCGTTCCCACAATTCAAGATTCAGCGCCTTCCCTGCTCTCGCAAAAACCGAGAACATCGTGTCCACAAAAACCAGCATTCCTAAAGATGAAATTTCTCGAATGCGATCAAGCGTTGATCCTGGAATATAATACGCTGAGTGGACCAAGGTTGACAGTTGCTGACCCATGGGTAATTTTTCCACACCCTCTTCTGCCGAGGTCTGAAAAATCTGAGGGATCATGTCGATTCCGGATTGCTGAAAAAGCGTTGGAGCCTCTTGAATACTTTTTGATGGTTCAATGAGGAACACTTGCCCAGGTTTTGGATCTACGTGCTGGCTAATGTTGAGTGCCTGCTTTCCTTCAAAGGCTCCAATATCCACTAGTGCCCACGGTTGCGATGGATGCTCCTTCTGCAAAATTTTATTCACACATTCCGGTACCCATGAGGTCAAAATCTCGTTTTCATTGGAGGCGCGGCGGAAGGCCTGCCACCAGTCATAATAGCGTGGATGAATCACAGGTATTTTTTAGCATACCGCGCGGAGGAAAAAAGTAAAGCCGCGTTTTTACTTGGAAATGTTGTAGGTAAATTGTACGCGTCCCAATACTTGTCCCAATTCTGTTTCGACACGTACACGCCATTTGCCGGGTGCGAGTCGTGTCTTAAAGGTGTATCCTCGATATCCTATGGCATTGCCGCCCGTAATGGGAAAAGAGAGGCGGTCTTTTTTGATCCATGCTTGCGCGGATGGATCGTAAAATTCCCATTGATGAAAGATAATCGTATCGAGATCCGCTGGTGAATACACGGATGTAAAGACATACACGCGCTCCCCTGCTTCTTGATACAGCGTTTGAGTTCCAAAGATCGTGTTCCAAATCGTTCTTGGTTCACCGACTAATTCATACTCATTTCCCACTCGTTGAACACGGTAATAGACGCCCGCCTCTCTCAACGAAAGTGGGATCGGCGGAATAAAATCAAACAGATAGAGACCGCTCATGGCCACAAACGTCGCACAAACGGAGACGATGATGCGCTCGCGCATTTTTTTTAATCCAGGTGCTACACGAATCAAAAGCAACGCAAAGAGGAGTGATAGAACAAGGCTCAGGCCACCTGCAAAAATCACAATCCAAGGATCGAGTGAATTAAAGAGAAAGGGAAAGGTGAGGGTCGCGTACGAGAGAAGCACAAACGCAAACAACGTAACCTGAGCAACGGGGCGGAGATATGCGTGACGAAAGGATTCGTTCAGGACAATGAGAGAAATCAGAAGAATAAAGATGGGCCAACTGACCGAGAGCGCTCCGCTAAACCAATAGAATAAAAATGACATGCTGAGCAGGGATCCAAAAGCGAGTTGGGTGATCAATGGCGCAAAAAAACGTAATCGATTCCAAAATGGATGCTGGAGCAAACCTTGATCATCGTAATGAAATACGTACAAAATCGTGAGAGCTGCCAAGGATAGGTGTATCGCCAAAATGGTTAGGGTGATGTGAATATCAAGTGTCCGAAACGTAAAAAAATCCAACAAAAAACCACCGATCAAAAAAAGCGACACAAGCGCTCGCTCATAACGCTGGTATACCTCCTTAAGTTTCGCGCCCTGCCTTATGTGTTTAAACCAGCCAAACATATATGTATAATAAACGATTCTTTACATCTAGAGAATCCCCTGTTATACTGAACTCCTATGCAAAAATTCTCAATGACCTGTACGTGTGGGGATATGCTTCCGATGGACGCAGAAACCCGTGAGGAAGCCGTTCAAAAATTTATGGACATGATGACGGAGGAGATGATTCAAAAGCACATGACGGAAAAACATCCAGGCACGCCTGTGATGTCCGTGGCCGATTGCCACACCATGATCGAGCAGCAAGTGGTAGCCGCTGCATAAATCTTTAGCAAAATATTAAAAGAAACCTTTTCATCAAGGTTTCTTTTGTTTTTTCTTGAGACGAAGGAAGCGGTAATACATCCAAACACAGGAAAACAAACTGAACACGCCCAAAAATCCCCATAGCAGAGGGACCCCACCTTGAATCAATGCCCAAACCAAAGCAACGATCGCAGAAAGTGACCACACAATCTTTAAGTTCAACATAGCCAGATAGACCTCTCGCACTTCATTTCTCATTAAAAACGAAACACCGCCAATGCCAAAGAGCGCTGCGGCTATCAATCGTAAAAAGAGAGGGTCTGATTGAAAACCCAGGAGATTGAGCATGAATGTCGGAACAAGAAAAAACGGAATCGCAACGATCAAATCAACAATAAAATGAATCAAAAACCAAATGCGAAGTGACGGTGGGACTATTTGGTCTTTCATATTTTTTTACAGAGACTAAGCCTAGACTATCTCACAATCTACGACTTGGAAAGATCCTTGTTAAAGACTTCCTAAATCCATTCGTTCATCAAAATGAATTTCCTTTACAAAATCTGGTGCGTGGCTAACGAGAATCAGTCCGCCTTTGTATGCTTCAAGTGCTTTTGCAACGACTGGCAAATGACGAAAATTAATATGATTAGTTGGTTCATCCAGGATGAGTAATCCAGGCTTCTGGAGAACGAAACGCGCAAAACACAACAGTCCTTTTTGCCCCTCAGACAAGGATCCGACGCGTGTTTTAAGAATATCTGACGTCAATAAAAACTCTGAGGCCACTGCGCGAAGCTTTTCATTGTCCGGAAGCTCCATCATTTCTTCAAGCGATTCATAAGCCGTCTGATCAAAATTCAAACCAGAAAAATCCTGACGATAGTAACCAACGCGAACGCCATCGTGGATTTTTGCTCCTTCATCCTCCCCTCCCGCGAGTGCTCGCAAAAACGTGCTTTTCCCAACACCATTTGGTCCACTCACAAGCAAACGTCTTCCTTTTCGTAGAACAAGATCCACCGACGTGCGAACCGCTTGATTCTGTTTGATGATCTTGATCGACGTGAGCGTGACCAGAGGCTCCGCCCATTCCTGTGCGGGAATAATAAAATCTCGAATCGTGCGATCGTCCCTGCGCACATCCACCATTGCTTCTTCCGCGTCTGCGACTTGATCCCGCAATTTACTCGCGAGCTTACGCATCTTTCCTCCCTTGTTCGCGAAAAAGTTAATCTTATCTTTGCGATCTTGGATATCTTTTAACAAACGCGCATTCTGCATACGCTCTCGCTCCAGCCTCGCTGCAATCTCTTCAATCACATTCAAATAATTCCCAACATATTGTTCGACTTTATGTGTATAAACGTCCAAATGGAGCACGCCTTCGGTAAAGGCATTTAAAAAATCTGCATCGTGAGAAATCACAAGCACCGTCTTTGGATACATCATCAAAAATCCCGTGAGCTGTTCGATTCCATCTTTGTCGAGATTATTGGTCGGCTCATCCAATAATAAAATATCTGGATTTTGAATCAATGCAAAGGCGAGGAGCAGTCGCGCTTGCTGACCGCCAGAAAATT
>VGLT01000060.1 GCA_016866635.1 Candidatus Uhrbacteria bacterium | reverse complement strand
GATCGTGGAAGAAAGCAATGATTTTGATACATTTGCTCGTTTGTTAACGGAGACGGCAGAACGGCGTGCTTGGACGCCGCATGAGCGGTCGTATCTCAAGGCGATGTATGAGTTTTTGTCTGCAAAACAGATGGCACGTCTGCGTATGGCACGTCTGCAAGGACGTCCAATCGCCGCGGACATGGAGATCGTTTTCGGCGATACGGTGACCTATCTTCATGGCGGTTCTTCATCAGATGATCGCAATGTCATGGCGCCTTTTTTGTTGCATTGGGAGGCGATACGATCAGCAAAGAACGAGGGGCATCATTTTTATGATCTGTGGGGGTGCAATCCGGATGACCGATCAAGCCCATACTATAAACCATCGTGGGAAGGCATTACGCGTTTTAAAGAAGGGTGGGGTGGGCAGAAGGTAAACTTGGTTGGAACGTGGGATTTGCCGACCAATCGATTAGTCTATCGTTTGATATTTGGGAAAGGCCTTTTTAGGCCTTAGCTTATGAAATTAATCACGATCAAGGGGACATGGGAGCAGATGGGGAGACAGCTTGGGATGGCGCAAAAAAAGGACATACAAAGCATACAGGCGCATCATCTGCGTGTATCGAGTCGCATGAAGCGACTGCTTAAAGAGCAGAGCGCCTTGTTGCGTGATCAAGCGAAGAATCAATGGGACTTTCTCGTGGGGATGAGTATAGGGTCAGGCCAGCCCCTGGAGAATATAATCATCGCAAATTCTTGGGAATATTTTGCTGTTAAAGCCCAGCACTGCTCGACCGTGTTTGGAGTGGAAAAACGACAATGGTTTGTACTGCACAATGAAGACGATTATGCTTGGTGGAAAGGGAAGGTCGCTTTGGTTCGCTATATTCCAAATAACGGAACGGACGTGCTTACCTTTAACTACCCCGGGACCATCGCGGGAGCAAGTGTTGGCATAAATGCTCGCGGGCTTTCCCTTGCTATGAATAGTATTTATCAAACTCATGACAGATTATTGTCTGGACTACCGTCCTACATAGTCGGTTCACAACTATTGCAGGCAAAAAGCATGTCTGAAGTGATGAGGATGGCAAAATTGGTCAAAACCAATATGGGCATGCATTTTTTGATGGTAGAAAGTGATCGACGAGCTGTCTCTCTCGAACTGTTTCCTCATGCCAAAGATCACAAAGTCATTCGTCCTTGGTTTGCGCACACCAATCACCCCTTGCTTTCCAAAGTTCAAAAAAATGCTTTTTGTGGTCGTCGATCTATCAAGCGTCTAGAACGAGTTCATGACGCGCTCGAGGAGACCAAAAATTTTACACAAGCCTTGGCATGTCTGCGCAAACCATTTGCTCGTGGGGGGGTCTACGAAGTAGCCAAAGATATGGCAGACGTCATGACGCTCGCGACCGTCATTGTCTGGCCAGCCCAGCGCAAACTCACGGTCATCGACAAAAATAGAAAAAGGGACTATACCATCTGAAGCATATGCTCAAACTGATCAAAATTCGTTCCACGTGGGTGCCCGTGTTGTTAGGAGGGGTCGTTGGGTTATTGGGGGCTATCGGTTTGTTGGCTGGTGTGTTTAGTTCTTCCAGTGATCGGGTGAGTGATCGATTTTTTTTGGATCGAGAAGCAGATCCATCGATCGTGATCGTGGCGGTAGATGATGCGTCTTTGGCCAAAGTTGGTCGTTGGCCTTGGCCACGCGAGACGCATGCAGATCTGATCCAACGATTAACAGTGGGGGGTGCTCAAGTGATTGGATATGATGTGAATTTTCCTGAACCATCCAGCGCTGATCAGGATGGAGCGTTGGTTGATGCCATTCGTGTATCTGGAAAAGTGGTTTTACCGATCGAACTTGCCTTGTCTGTTGCAGACGGAGAGTGGAAATTTGAACCGGCCAAGACGGTCCAATCCATCACGGCGATCCAAAGTGTTGGACGTGCCAGCGGATTTACCAATCTTCCACTTGATGTTGATGGAATCGCACGTCGATTACCGGTGCAGGCTCAAAGTCCCGATCGTTCGTTGATTTCCTCGTTTGCCTATGAGTTGGCGCGCTTAGCAGGACGGGCTCCGGCACGAGAACAAGTGCCACTCGATCGTAACGGTGTCATGCGCGTCCACTATCCTGCCAGTCCAACCAAAGCGTTCCGAACTATTTCTGCGGCCGATGTGTTTCAAATTTCATCTGAGGCGTTGGCGGTAAAAAATGCCATCGTATTAGTGGGAGCAACGGCGCGAGATTTGCACGATGAACAGCTGGTCCCGACCTCTCATGGTATGCCTATGAGCGGGGTTGAAATTCATGCCTCGATTTTAGACACGTTGATGAGTCGACAGTGGCTACGCCCAGTGCCCTGGTGGACCCAGAGTCTATTTTTGGTCTTATTGGGCGCCTTTTTAGGCATGCTTTTTTCATGGATTCGCAGACGCAAGCGTGTTTTGGTCATTGGATTGTTGCCTTGGATCGTCTGGTTGGTGGTGGCATTTATCTTTTTTGATCGCGGATGGATTCTCGACGTCATTTGGCCGACCATCGTTCTTATTTTTGCTTTTGCCATTTTGCTGTTTGAACGTTGGATTGCGACCGAACGAGAACGCCGCGCCATTCGTCAAACATTTGGACGGTATTTGTCACCGATCGTCGTTGATAAGATTTTGCAAAATCCAGAACAGGTCCTGAGCGGGGGAGAGCGTCGGCGTATGAGTGTGTTATTTTCTGATCTCCGCGGATTTACGAGTTTGTCAGAGGGGTTGGCGCCGGAAAAACTCGTCGAGGTTCTCAATACCTATCTTGAATCCATGACACGCATTGTTTTTGACGAGCGCGGGGTACTTGATAAGTACATCGGGGATGCGATGATGGCGTTTTGGAATGCCCCGTTTGATCAGCCAGACCATGCCGCACGAGCGGTGCGGGCCGCTATTCGCATGCGTGATCGATTGGAATCCATGAATCGCGAAGGGATGTTTCCGCCAGAGGTTGAATTGAAAGTGGGCGTTGGTGTGAACACCGGTGACATGGTCGTCGGTAACATTGGGAGTGATATTCGCTATGACTACACCGTGATTGGCGATAGTGTGAATTTGGCCAGCCGTGCCGAGGGGTTGTGCAAAGAATATGGCGTCCCAATTATCGTGACGCATAGCACGCGAGAGGAGCTGGGGGATGGGTTTGTTTGTCGTCTGCTCGACCAGGTTGCGGTCAAAGGCAAGAGAGAACCAATTCGTATTTATGAAGTCATGGGCGAAGCGTCACACACCAAAGAATCAACCAAGCATTTCGCTCAGCAATGCAATGCAGTAGTCGAACGATATTTCAAACAGGATTTCGCTTTTGTGATCGAAGAAGTCCAACGCTTGTTGCCATCTCATCCAGACGATCAGCCGCTCAAGATTCTCCTAGAGCGCTCCCGTGCCTATCTCCTCGTCCCCCCGCCTACCGATTGGACTGGGGTGTGGGTGATGACGAAGAAGTAGTTTATTGAACGAGAATCGTACTGTCTAACGCTGGACCAATATCAATCGCGGGACCGACTTTAACGTCAAGAGAGGCGACCAAACGACCGGCAACGGGATCGGAAATGGTAGCGGTTACCGTGTATGTTCCGATGTCTTGGGGAGTAAACGTTCGCCCTTGTAAAGTCGCATTTGTTGGTCTAAATGTGATATTGGCAGAGCTCGTAACATCCGCGCGTTTTCCGTCTACGGTTTTGTAGACGGTGAGAGTGATGGCTTGATCAGGGACGCCAACAGATGGGCTCGCCGTGAGCGATAATTTGATCACAGGAGCCGTTGTTGTTGCGGTGGATGGAGGCGCAGTGAGAGTGGTTTGCGGTTGAGTCACGGCGCTGGGGGTTTTGGTCACGGAATCAATGATGGGCTGTTTGAGGATTGGCAAAGGCTCCGTTGACGTTGGGCGATGAGGAGGGGTTGATGTCGCCCGCTCTTCTAACAGCGTATCCAGCAATGGGATATCTTCTACGCGACGCTCAATCAAACGATCGGGGTGAATCATCTTCCTGCGCAATCCCTCCATCTGTGTTCTCCATTCGGTTGGGGCATCTTCGTTGATAAACAACAAGGCTTCAATATTCGCGAGCGCACGTTGACGGGCCTTGGGCGGCAATGTTGCCAACATTTCTTGTACGGCTTTGATACGATCTGGTGCGTGACGCGATTCAACCATCATGCGATGCATCATTATCTCTATTCGCGCTTCATTTTGGCTTTTACCTACCTTGTCATGCAATCGTTCGGACAGCCTGCTCAATTTGGCAGAGCGATATTTGTCCAAACGCGCGCGCATTTGAGTCTTGAGCCACAGATCATATTCCTTGTCTTGTTTTTTATGCCCTTCGGCCCACGTATCGTTTTGTGTTAATACGTGTTTGCGAGGGGTGACGGCTCCCGTCGAAGTCGTTTTGCGATAAAGAGCCGCCTCGTTTTGACTTACTAAGCTTGCTGTTTTTCCTGTTGGCGTCACCGCGACACTGGATTCGGTTACCAATATATCTGTTCCCTCAGCAGAGGCAATGATCCCAAACGCCGTCCCGCGCACCGTTGCGACCACGTCATTGGTTTTGACCGTCACTTGGCTATCCAGATCGAGAAGTTTAAGTACGCGTGTCCACACACGACCGCTGGTGACGCGTAGCTGAATCGAGGCATTGGTCATGTAGTGCTCCTCGTCCGGTATAGATTCAACGGTGAGTTCTGTATCAGGCTCGATGCGCGTCACTCCGCGCTCTGCCCAATGGATTTCTGCTTTGCCGTTTTGACCAGTGCGGATTTGATCGCCTTGCCGTACTTCCAGCAGCTTTCCATTGGGGGCAACCTGTTTCCATTCAGAAGAGCCGGCGGATTTAACCTCCACCAACGCCGATTGAGCAAACAACTGGAATTTGGGGGTATCCTGGGCGGCTGAGCTCACGTTGCCCAGCGACCAAAACCACCATCCAAACCCGCCAATCGCCACCACAATCACCAAAAAAATGATCCAACGTCCAAGAGATGTCATATAAATCTAGAATAGACGGAAAGCGGAGGATGGGCAAGAACGCACACAGCACGCCATTGCTTTTTTATCCGTTTTTCGTTATAGTCTTGGCACCAAAAAGGGCCTTTAGCTCATTTGGTAGAGCACCGCCTTTGCAAGGCGGGGGTGGCCGGTTCGAGCCCGGCAAGGTCCACCACGTAAAAGCCACGTTTTAAAAGCGTGGTTTTTATTTGAA
>VGLT01000059.1 GCA_016866635.1 Candidatus Uhrbacteria bacterium | reverse complement strand
TTTTACAGGTGATTTTCCAGATTGTAATGATTCCAAAACCCCTTCACCGATCGGCTCCTCTCCACGCCAGACACGAACCTTGGCGCCGGCGAGCAATTTACCTTCTTTGACTTTTGCTCCAAGAATCATTTTTCCCGGTTCGGTGCGGAAGATGGCAGCAATCTCTGCCTTGCCAAGCTCTGTTACAATTAATTCTTGCGGCAACAATCCGTTCAAACGTGCCACCACATCATCAAACAAATCATAAATGACTTTGTAGGATTGAATCTCCACACCTTTTTCACGTGCGGCGATTTCCATCGCGGTTGGTGTTGCTACATTGAATCCATACACCACGGATGGTTTTGCATTTGCGGCGCGTTCAATATCAGATTCTGTCACATTCCCCAATCCCTTTTGAATCACGTCCACGCCAACCAAATCGTGTTTCACTTTTTCCATCATACCCAAAATTGCTTCCAGCGATCCAAGCACGTCCGTCTTCAGCACAATATTCAACATCACCTTCTTGACCTCTTCCCCTTCTGCAGGCTGAACCTTGGTCGCGGTCAATGCTTCTGCGACTTGGCGTGAGCTCTTAATCTTCTTTTGCTCCAATGATTTTGGGTCCTCTGGAACTTCCATAATATCTCCAACCGCCGGCGCAACCTTAAATCCAAGAATTTTAACCGGCGTCCCAGGTAAGGCTTCATCCACTTGCTTTCCCATCCAATCACGCATGGCTCGCACACGACCATACGCCGCCCCACCAATTCCCATCCAATCATTACGATGGAGCGTCCCTGTTTGCACCAAAACTGTTGCGACTGGTCCTTCACCTTTATCCACGTGTGCCTCAATGACGGTGCCTGCTGCACATCGCTCTGGATTTGCCGTGATACGCTCTTTTTCTACTTCTGCGACGAGTAATACCAGTTCCAAAAGATCATCGATCCCTTGTCCGGTCTTTGCAGAAATTTTTGCCATCGGGATTTTTCCTCCCCATTCTTCCACGTTCACGTTCATTTCTGCTAATTGACCAAGAACGCGATTTGCATCTGCTTCCGGCTTATCAATTTTATTCAACGCAACGATAAAAGGAAGTTTCGCGGCCTGAATAATGTTGATCGCTTCTTTTGTTTGTGGTTGCACACCATCGTCCGCCGCGACGACCAAAATCGCCATGTCGGCGACCTTTGCCCCACGAGAACGCATAACGGTAAACGCTTCATGACCCGGCGTATCGATAAACGTCATTTTCTTTCCATTTTTTTCTGTTTGATACGCGCCGATGTGTTGAGTAATCCCTCCCGATTCACCTTCCATCACATTGGTTTTTCGAATCGCATCCAGCGTGCGTGTTTTTCCATGATCCACATGACCCATAACCACCACGACCGGCGGGCGCGCTTGTAAATCTTCTTTCTTCTCTTCTTCCATGATCGTTTTCAATCGATCGCTCGCTTGCACAACCTCGATCCCCTCTTCCTGTCTGTTCGCTGACTCTGCTTGGGCTTGAAAACCTAATTCTTCTGCAATGATTGCCGCGGTCGTAAAATCAATACGCTCATTTTGGGAAGCGAGAATCCCCGCTTTCATCAACTGCTGAATCACGCGCGTCACGGGCAATCCAAGGAGTCCTGCAAAATCACGCACCGTGACAATGGCTGGCAAGGTCACCTCTGTTTTTTGGATCGGCTCTCCTGTTGGAGTTACCGTTGAAGATTTCACCAACTGATCACGCAAACGCTCACGACGCGCATTCTCTAGCCATTTTTTATAAATCTGATCCGCCACACGATCGTCTACCTTGATAGCACGCGCTCCAATATCAAAACCCAGCTCTGGAAGTTTTGCCAAAAGTTCTTGGGGATTTACCCGTAAACGACGAGCAAGTTCAGTAATGTTCATGGTGTGGCTATGTTAAGCGATTTTTTATGATCGGTCAAGATTTGGTGTCAGGTCTAAACCAGGTATCGAGCGTGGTTATCCCCATCTTGACAAAGTCACTTTTTTCGCTCACGCTAGAAAGTAAAGAAGGTCGGCTTTTTACTTCACTCGTGCTCTAAAAAATATATGCAAAACGAACCTTCGTTGGGGAATATTTCGAATACACTAAACGTGGTTGTTGAGGGTGTCCAGGGATTGTCAAAAAAAGTTGATGGACTATCCGTAGGATTTGATGGCTTGTCAGAAAGAGTGGATGGGCTATCCGTAGGATTTGATGAACTATCAGGAAAATTTGATGGCTTGTCAGAAAGGGTGGATGGCTTGTCAGGAAAATTTAATGGACTATCAGAAAGAGTTGATGGGCTATCCGTAGGATTTGATGAACTATCCGGAAAATTTGATGGGTTATCAGAAAGAGTTGGTGGACTATCTGTTGGATTTGATGGGCTGTCAGGAAGAGTTGATAGATTGTCAGGAAGAGTTGATGGACTGTCAGAAGGATTTAATGGATTGACTGGCCAGATTCATTCGTTAACTCACAAGGTCGATGAAATATCAGACCAAGTCTCCGTGCATGGAGAAGCCCTTCAAGCTCTCGCGACTCACATGGATGAACGATTTACACAGGTTGATCATCGCCTTGATCACATGGATGAAAAATTTGATGACATCGGTAATCACTTTGGACGAGTAGATCGACAACTCATTGCCATTCATGACCGTATGGATCGCATGGAGGGACGAGCGTTTATCCGATAGTGTGGATGGCTTTCTCTTGATCGACAAACCTTCCGGCATGACATCACATGACGTGGTTGATCGTGTGCGACGAGTTGCCGGAACACGGGCCGTGGGGCATGCGGGAACGCTCGATCCCATGGCCACAGGACTCCTCTTGCTTGGAATTGGTAAAGCCACAAAAAAGCTCGGTGCGCTGATTGGATGGGATAAAGAATATGAAGCAGAACTGACGCTCGGAGCAACAAGTGATACGTTTGATGCAGAAGGGATGATTCACGCAACACCCATCACGCATCACGCAACAAACGAACAGATCGAATCGGTGTTGGAAAAATTTCGAGGAACGTTTGAGCAAAAGGCGCCGTTGTTTAGCGCGAAAAAAATTAAGGGGAAAAAATTGTACGATTTAGCTCGTGCTGGAACAGCAACCGAAGAGATGCGCCCAACAAAACACATCACCATTCATGCATTATGCATGACTCACTACGCAACACCTCATCTCTCCATACGAGTTTCCTGCTCCTCGGGCACTTATATCCGTTCCTTGGCTGACGATATTGGTCGCGAACTTGGAACGGGCGCATATCTTTCGGCTCTACGTCGGACCAAGATTGGATCGATCTCTGTCGAGCAAGCCATCACCTTGAACGATCTCACGAAAGAAAACATCACGGGGTTCGTGAAAAATGAAATACCTCAAAGCGCGAGCTCGTAGGAACCACAAAAACGATCTCGTCAACGAATATTCGATGAAAGGCTTCTCGCATCGTTGACGTGGTGATTCCTTGCTGCAGCGTGTAGAGATACTGTGTGTAGAGTTCACCACCGGTTGGAATGGCATAAAAATATCGCGGGCCGTAGACCGTTTGAATCGTTCGCTCAAAACCGAATTCCTGAAGAGCCGCCGCACTTACCATCTGTGGTGAAAGGACAGCATAGGATCGACCACGTTCTTTTTGTTCAATCTCGCGGACCAGACGAATAGATTCATCACTCATGCTCGGAGCCGTCCATCCATCGTTTCTTGGATAGGATAGATACCAGGATGCAGTCATGAGAAGGGCGATCAACGTCGAAGCGACCAAGTAACCCTTAACACCTTTGTCCAAAAGAACCGTCCACGCCGGGATGAAAAAAATTGGGAGGAGAGACAACAAGCGCAAGGGAAACTCAAATTGTTCATGAGAGATGATGTCGGGAAGTCGAACGAAAAGCGCAAGAATAATCGCGCTTAAAAAACATCCGATGGCAATCATGAGCATCCCTCGCATAGATGGCTCCTTCCATAAGCAATATTTTTTATAAGACCAGAGACCGATCAAGATAAACATCACAGACCAGAGCGTTGGATTTCCAAAAAGAGCTGATAGAGAAGAGGAAAAAGATTCCGGATCAAACTGCAGCGATCGTCCAAATGCCGCAAGAAACAGCGCAGGGATCATCAAACAAAGCCATATGCGGGGCACATGCGTCACATACAGAACCAGGATGGCAAATGGAATCCCAATGAGGGGATGTGTTACAAGTGCAAGGAGTACAAGCGACCAAAGCAGAATGTGTATTCGTCGCTCTTTTGCGTCAGGCAAAAGCGGAAGGCTCGCGATCAGTAGTACGACCCCAAAATGAAATGGAATGGTAAAGGTTAAAGCGGCAATAGGAGTAAGAAAGAGTACAAGAAAAAACGAAAGAGATTGTTTGCGTGAAATGATGGTCGTCGCCGCAATCAAAATAAGAGAGAAAAGAGGAACAAGCCACCGATCCATCAACGCGACCGGGAGATGGGTGACCGAGCTTAGCATGGTGACAAACCCATATTGCCCTCGATATAACATGGTGGCAGGCAACAGAAAACCGTTTTGCACCAGATGTCGTTCTGCGGCCTGATGAACAATGGGATCGAATCCAAATCCATGAACATACACGATCGATAAGACGCACCACGCGGGCAAGGAATGAAATAATAAAATAAAACGTTGACGACCGGTGCTGAGAAAAAAAGCAGCCGTGTGAAAAAACGAAGCGATCCCATACAAAACACACATCCTCCAGGAAAGGACATCCCAGGGAGAAACGATCGCCTCCTTGGTTCGAGCGGAAAAAAGGAGCGCGAGGATAAGGACGTCAATACCCGCCCCCACGATCCAGAAGGGATGCGCTAGGAATGTGGATACGTTCGGTGCGCGTGCCATTGATGAGCAATTTCTTTTATATCTTCTACGGTCACGGTTGGCATCCCTGGACGACAGGCCTGCGCGTGTGCAGAAGCTGCGTGCATGAGCCCGAGAGCTTTGCCGTGATGACGGGGTGCTTCCAACGCGACTTTTGCACAAGCTTCATCCATGACATCAAATGCTTTGTCGGGCAAAAAGCGATCTTTGATCACCTTGATCGAGGTATCGACCGCGGCACGAATGGTCGCTGGAGGGATACAGACACGATGAAATGCTTCATAGGATTCCTTGACTCCTTCTAACATCTGAATGGCAGAGGCTCGCGAGGGCTCCTCGACCAAAACTGGCTGAAAACGGCGATCAATCGCCCCGTCTGGTTTAATATACTTTTGATATTCCTTCCAAGTGGTTGCCCCAATGATTTGCAGTTCGCCACGTGATAATGCTGGCTTTAAAATATCTGCGATGTCGAGCGATCCTTCACTTCCGCGTGCTTGCTCGATCATATGGAGTTCATCAATAAATAATATATTCTCGCGCGGATTATCTTCT
>VGLT01000058.1 GCA_016866635.1 Candidatus Uhrbacteria bacterium | reverse complement strand
GATGCTGACCGCGTAGGTCATCCGCTTCACGCTGACCGCCCCGCCGAAGGTATCGGCCGACACCTGGTGGGTGTAGAGCGTCGCCTCCTTGCCGCCCTCGAGCGGCGGGTTGAGCGCCGGGATGCGGTTGATGTAGGGCTTGCTCTTGCGCATGACCATGAACGAGAACGGAAGCTTGTCGGACAGGAGCGGCTTGCCCTCCACCAGCACCCGCGCACCCGAGGTCGTATCGTAGGCCTCGACGTTGAGGTGGTTGGTGTAGGCCACGTCCCATCGCCCGTTCACCAGCCCCGCGTTGATGCCGAGACTGATCACGTTGCCGGAACGCGGCGCCTGCTTGGATCCGGCGACGCTCGAGCTCGACTGAACGTTCGCGAGCTTGCCCCACAACTCGAAGTTGATGCAGTTGCCCGCCGGCACCGGGATCGGTTTCGCCAGGAGATCGATGTCTCCGTTGGTCCCGTTGATGACCGTGATCCCGCGCACGGCACCGTTCTGTGCGACGCCCACCGCCCAGAAGTTGTATCCGGCGTTGGTGAGCGCGTTCAGGCGCAGGATCTGGACGCCCTTGTCGCCCTTGGCGCACGCCTTGTACTGGACGATGTTGTGCCACACATCGCCACCAGCGACGAGGATGCGGCTCGGCGGCTGCCAGACGCTGTAGTCGATCGTGAGCTCGGTCTTGGTCTCCTCCGGGAGCTTGGTGTGCGGGTCGTTGACCGCGTCGAACGTGCAGGGCGGAACCATGCACGGCGGCGAGTCCATCATCTTGATCTCGTCCCGGCCGCAGCCGAAGATGAAGGTGGATCCGAGCACTGCGAGCAAAGCGATCACGCGATTCATGTTCAGGTCTCCTGGCCAGTGAATGGTTGAACTGTCGAACGTGCGTATACAGAAAGTCCGCGGCAGAAGATGAGAGGACTCACATTCTATCGCGGACTTTTGGGTACCTGCCTGCCGGTAGGCAGGAAAACTGCCTAAAAAAGCTTCCTCGTGCCTTTTTAGACTCTTCTATTGTGAAGAACAAATATACCACAAAACATGGGTTTTGTCAAGGTATTAGCGGTATATTTTGGCTAATTTTAGCCATCTAGTGCTTATGAAAATGGGTCTTTGCAAGGCCTTTATCATGACGCAAGGCCCAGGCAGCCAACAATGCCGTGATCGGCACCGTAAAAATCAACCCAATTGTACCTGCGAGCGAACGTAAGATCTCATCCACGACCGTGTCAAAATTAATGAACTTTAACCAGGAGCTTTTAAACTGCTGGTAAAGCAAGAGCGATGAAAGCGATCCCCCCACATAGGCAAACACGAGTGTATTTGCGAGTGCGCCCATATGATCGCGACCGACCGTCATACCTGATGAAAATAATTCTTTAAAACTGGCGTTTGGTTTATGACGCTTTACCTCTGACACACCGGAGACGATCGAAACAGCTACATCTTCGACGACTCCGACAGAACCGATAATGATCCCTGCAAACAGTATTCCGCGCGGGTTCAGATTGGGATTATTTCCAAAAAATAAACGATCCTCTTCACTTGATAATCCATTCAAATGCATCCAGCTGGAAAAAATCCAAGAGATGATAAATGCGACCAGTGCGCCTCCCATCGTTCCAATCGCTGTGACATACGTCCGCTTGTTCCATCCAATGGAGAGTCCGGTTGAAATGAGGACAAACACTCCTCCCAGAATAATCGCGACCGGAACCGGATTGACTCCTCGCAAAAATAATGGGATGAGAACGGTGCCGATCAACACGATCGAGATGCCGATGGAAAACGCCACCTTTACCCCCTGCCATCCGGAAAGCAAGACCAAAGTTAAAACGAACAGGATCACAAGCCAAAGCACCGCCATGCGCCGATCAAACCCCTCCAAGAAAAAATGTTCTGTATGCGTAGAGAAATCCGCCTGAACAAAGATGACGACCTTGTCCCCTACAGTTGGTTTTAGGCCATAGGGATTGGAATTCACATCTGCAGAAATATTCTTGACCTGATTCTTAAATGGTCCAGACAAAAAACGCACCTCATACGTTTCTATCAACTGTCCACCCTGAACATTGGCCTGATTTTCCAACCCCACCTTTTCGACCATGGCACGCTCGTACGATTGTTCTCGACTCCCAGCATTCGCCGCCAGTGGTAGCATGGAGCACGTCACAAGGAGCAAGCAAAGGAATCTAAAGAAAAAACGGTTCATAGATGATCAGTCTACCACGGATAGGGTGCTGAATAAGAGCGCTCCTCTTGAGCGTACGTTCTCAACCACTGGAGCAAAAACGCCGTCGCCTCTACGTCGTACTGATTATATCGAATGATCGACTCGAGCAATTTACGATCTCCTGTTTTGCGCCATTCGTCAAACACATCAACCGACTCTCCCCCACCCTGCACACCACCCTCGCCCCAGGAAAATCCTAAAAACTTTCCAATCGCTTTTAAAGAATAAAAGTGAAGTGGAAACACCACGTGGTCACGCACGATCTCTTTTACATCAACCATGCGAGATCTGAACTTCTCCAGTAACGGATGTCCAAGGTCGCCATAGCGTCCGGCTAAAATTGGTAAGCGGCTCAATTCATAGTTGGCGTAATGATAAACGGTGTACTCCTCAGGCAACGTGGAAAGCCAAGCGAGAAATGCCCGCCACATCCTGTGTTCATCCTCTGGCTGTTCTGCGACGAAAGAAATGTATCTTCCATCCATCCAAAATCCATACAAATAATCCGTATCCGTTGGCGGGTGACTTTCGATATCAAAATGGATTTCCAATCCCTCGGTGGGATCAATAAAGGGTTCACGAATGACCACGAGTTGATCTTTGAGCGAGCGTGCCTGTCGTTGAATCGCTTGCAAAGCCTTGAGCGTGAGTCCAGGTGCTTGACCTTCGAGTGAAAGCGGATCAAGTTCGGCGGCGTCCTCGACCGTGCGCACTCCAAGGTCACGTAGCGATCTCAACTTTTTCACATCCACATTAAAGAGCAAAGCGATGTCATGACGTTCTTGCGCCAAACGCAAACACGCCTTGCCCCAGGGCGACACATCTTCGCACGCTTTGCGATACACCGGCTCAGGCATCTCGCCTGCACGAATCCGCTCGAGCGATTCTTTGACAGAAGTAAATTCTGAAATACATTCTGACGCATCAAACATCAAACATTGATGATCCGCATTGATAATGGCCGGATGTCGCGGAAAACGTTTTTGAATGCGCTCTAGAAGCACCGAATAAAAAGTCAGCTGAGCTTTGTGCTCCTTTTTTAACTCATGCGCGCGCTTAATATCCATCGGCGAGTAATACCAATCGCCAAAAATACTTTCTCCCTTTTGTTTCTGCAACAAATCGGGTCGTCCTACCCATTCTCCGTCGACCAACCATCCTTGATAGATCAACGGCACACCCTCTTTCATCAGTTCGAGTGTTTTCTCAAATCCGGGACCTGAATACTCAATACTCAATACTGAATACTCCCCAAGCCCCGCCACCACCTCTTTCTCATGTTCCAATCCTCCCAAGATGCGTTTTTCTTCGCTCATGCTCAACTCCCGCCGATCCTCCAAGTCCCCAAACCGCTCCCAATACGGCCAATGCGGACACTGAAAATAGCGGTAAAAGTCGGTGCCGGTGAGGGGGGTCATGTTTTGTCTTCCTCAGCTTGCTCCTTTGCTAGCTGAGCCTGATATTCATCCTCCGCTTTCTGTTCACGCAAACGTGTCTCTTCCAATAATTGATTCGCCCTTCGTTCATCAAAAGCAACACCTGAGCTCTTTGCCATTTGAATAAGCTTTTCCAGGCGTTTTGTCTCAACCATATCTTCTCCCTTGGTAAAAGCATAATGAGACTCATCGCTCATCTCCTTCCATCGAAGCTTTTCTGCAATAGCATTTACTAAATCAGATTCTTGAGATATAGAACGATCGTCATCTAAAGATGATACGCGAGGAATGCTCCACCCACTACCGTCCTCTGGAATCTTTATTCGAAACTTCGACCCATCCTCTCCCTTCAATTGCACCTCATACGTTCCTGATCCTACAGAGATAAACCTAGAATCGGGATAGTGTGATTTAACAAACCCCTCAAGTACAGCGCGTTGCTTCAATTCTCCAAATGTCATTCCATCATTCTCTCCTACTTCCTCTGCCTGACCTCCATCAGGCTCATCCAAATCTTCCCATTCCACCGTCTCGGAATTTGGATCAATAAAGGTCACAGGGCCCTGTCCAAGTTCCCCCACCGGGATTGTTCTTGGGTTCTCAGCTCCCTCGGAAGAAGCCTCTTCCGAAAAAGATTCTTCGGGTTCGGAAATGGCTGGGGCATTCTTATCTTTTGCCCCAAGCCATAAAGCGACTGCACCGATGATGGGCAGGGCTAATCGAGTGACCAAGCCGCCTCGATGAATTTTTGATCTGGAGGAGCGTTCTATCGAAGGCACGACAGGTCGTGCCTCTACAGGAGATGGATCTTTCCTTTTTGGCCTTGGGTCTACCTGCAGTGGGGCTTGTTCATTCATATGAATAGGAATATAGCATCACTACTTGCTACTAGCTACTTGTTACTTGCTACTGTATGATGCCGCCATGATCGACGTTCTCGAAATCCTCACCCGTTTCGCTGAGCATCCCGCTCCTGCCTATTTATTCGTTGGTGGTGATCGTGAAACGAAACGGCAAACCGTGGAACGATTCGCGCGAATGGTTCTCAGACTTTCTGAAACAGATTCGTTGGATGCGCATCCTGATTTTATTCGTGTAGTGCGTGAGGAAGGCACAAAAGAGCTCAACGTGAAACAAGCGCGTGCGTTAGTCGAGCGGATGCGTTTAACGAGTGCTCGTGGTGGAAAAAAAGTTGCGCTCGTCGAACAAGCGGATCGTTGGAATGAGGAAGCATGTAACGCTTTATTAAAAGCGATCGAAGAACCATCCCCAAACGAAGTGTATCTATTCATTGCGGAGAGATCAGAGAGATTGCCGGCGACACTGCGATCAAGATTGGCGATGATTCCGTTCGGTCACGTAGCACGCAGCACGCAGCACGTAGCAAGCGACGGATTATTGAATACGCTCGCGACCGCCCCTGTTGGAGTTCAATGCCAAACCCTCGAAAAACTCGCACAAACATGCGAAGCAGAGGACGATCCCGTCGAAGCCTGGCAAGACACTCTGACACAACTCATGCATGAATGCCGCGCCCAAATGCTTCATGATCCATGCTCCATGCTTCATGTTGGTTACGGCCTCATTCACGCCTGGCACTTGACGCATTCATCGCTTTCTCCACGGCTTGCCCTTGAATGGAGCGCTGTTTCGCCGTATATTAGAGACAAATCCGTCCCTCACTTTTTATCTTTTCCTTCTTTATGAGTCTTTATCGTTCTTTCCCAGG
>VGLT01000057.1 GCA_016866635.1 Candidatus Uhrbacteria bacterium | reverse complement strand
CTTTTTTACCCGCCAAGAATCGCGCGCGAAACAACAAGAAACAAACACGCATTAAACAGAAACCCATTTCCCTTTTTTATTGAGCGATCGTTGAGCGGCTTCCAGGAGGTATACCACATCACGACCAAAGGTTCCGTCCACTAAGGGCTTTGCCCCTTGTTCAATGCATCGCAAAAAGTCTTTTGCGACCTCTTCTAAATCTTCCGTTTCTCGGATGGACGGGGTATCGGTTGAACCGATACGGTAATCAAATAGCGGTTCATAGCGTTGTTGCACTTCCCGAAGTTCAACCCCCTGATCATAAATTTTTATTTTTCCCTGTGGATCTAAGAGATCGTATAAAGCCATCTTTTTGCTTCCAATGAGGGTGGTTTTTCGGACCTTGATGGGGGAGAGCCAACTCACATGAATATGCGCAATTAAACCGCTGGGATAGCGCACAGAGACGTACACGATGCTTTCTTGAGGTTTTGTTTGCAAGGGATGATGGATCGGACAAGAACCAATGGCAGAAATGTCCTTGGGTTTTTCTGGGATCAAGTAACGCAGAATGGAAAAATCGTGCGGCGCCAAATCATACAAGACGTTTACATCACGTTGGAACAATCCGAGATTGAGGCGGCTGGATTGATAGGAATACATATCTCCGAGCGTTTGTTCATCGATCAATCGCTTGAGTTCTTGGATCGGAGGTGAATAAATAAACGTATGATCGACCATCAAGATGCGCTGTTTTTTTTGCGCTAAACGGACCAGTCGGTCTGCCTCTTTTCCGGTGATCGTCATGGGCTTTTCGATCAGAACGTGTTTGTTTTGCAAGAGCGCCTCTTGGGCAATCCGGTAATGGGAAGAGACGGTCGTCGCAATGACCACCGCTTGGATGTCTGTGTTTTGAAGAGCTTCCGTATAGTGCAAATATATTTTTGTTTCTGGTAAGAGCTCCTTGATCGCAGGCCATTTGGTTTCGTCTTTTTCACACACCGCGGCGATGTGAGCGTTTTGGCATTTACCAAAATTTCGAATCAACTTTGGGCTCCAGTATCCAAAACCAACGATAGCGATAGAGATTTTTTCCATAAAATCCATCCTAGGGTACCAGGATATTTTATCGTTTGGCAAGGCCAGATTCCCTCGGAGATCATTGCCGATTTGTGATCAATTTGTTATGTTTTACCCGTGTATGATCCAGGCCCCTGAGCACTGTCCTTTATGCAACGGTCAAACATTGAGCCACCGGGAGGCGTTTCACACGTATGACTTGTGGCGGTGTGCGGGTTGTCAGGGGATGTTTTGGTGGCCCTTTCAAAATCCCGGAGCAGAGTGGTATCAAAACGATTCTCGCTATCATGGTCGAAATCAAGATCCATTGTTAGACCCGGTTGATACGCATCAATTATTTTTACAAGAGAAGGAACAAGAGAGGGGAACGCTCCTCGATGTGGGATGTGGAACGGGAAATTTTTTAGCAGCAGCTCAAAAGACCGGATACCGGGTTTCTGGGATCGATTTTGATCCGGATGCAGTCCGCGTTGCTCGAGAGATATTTCATCTCGAGGACGTCCATGTTGGAGATGTTGATCAACTGTCGATGGCTCATAAAACATATAACAAGGTAACGTTTTTTGAGGTGCTCGAACATCTTGATCAACCAAACGCATTTCTGAAATCGGTCAAAGGCTTGTTGAGTCCAGGAGGATGCATTGCCCTGTCTGTTCCAGATGCGGAAGCGTGGCACCCGTTTCAATTGCACGATAAACCGCCGCGACATCTCACGCGCTGGACCAAGGAGGCTTTGCGTCTCTTTTTGCAACGGCACGGATTCCAAGTAGTTCGGATCGTCCAAAAGCCAGTCACGTTGCAACAGCTGATTACGAAGTTTCATTTTTGGACCCAATCCTATCTTTCATTCAATTTAGTATCACGCGTGCGTCAAACTCAAGTGTCCTCACAAGGTTCGCGACCTGCAGGAATTCCTTCGCGATCTGTCGTGTGGGCAAAACGCTTAGCAAAAATGAAAGATTGGATGCTTTTTTTCTTTCCCGCCGTCGCGGTGTGGATGTATCTTCAACTTGCTCATAAACATTCTTCTGGGTTATATGTTTTTGCAAAACGTGTGGACTAAGTGGGGCAACCTATTGCTCCTTGGGTCAATCATCATGTGTGGTTTGGGGATTCGCTTGTTTCTTGCGTGGAGTGGAACCGTGGATCTGCTGACGCGGATTTTACCTGATGATAGTTATTACTATTTTACGATTGCACGACAGCTCGCCGAGAACGGCTTGTCCTCATTTGATGGGATACATCTCACAAATGGATATCACCCGCTTTGGATGGCGATCGCCACAGCCGTATACCGTTTGTTCCCATCGTTTTCGTCTCAAGATTTTCCGATCCACATTCTTCTCACGTCGGGAGCGCTCTTGGATGTAGCCACGGGTATTTTGTTGATTTGGTGGTTGGGGAAATGGAAGATGGCCTTTGGAGCCAGGCTCATCGTTGCCCTGTTGTATTTTTTAAATCCTTGGATTATCGCACATGGAATCAATGGTTTAGAATCGGCGCTGGCAAACTTTTTTCTGCTCGCCACAACCGTGTGTCTGTCGCAGTATGTTACCTCTCAGCAGACACGTTCATCCAAATGGCTTGGACTGTTTTCATGTCTAGCCGCCCTCACGATTCTCGCTCGGATAGATTATGCGATTTTTATCGCCTGTCTTGGGCTTGTGCTGCTCTTCACATCGCTCCGTGACTGGAAGGTGAAAGATTATGTGTATGTTTTTCTCCCCGGGGCGCTTTTGCTTGGCATGTGGTTGATATGGTCTTGGTTGACGTTCCATGCCCTGATCCCTCAGAGTGGTTTTGCTTTTTCGTTGGTGAATAAAACACTCTTTTATTATAAGGATCGAGCCTGGTGGGAGCCTGTGGTTTGGAGCGTGTATCAATGGGGACAAACGCTCCGCATCGCGGCTCATGTGAGTGGTTTTTCCTGGTTCGTATGGGTTGTGCTCCTTGGTTTTTGTGCTTGGATGATACAGCTCAAGCGGAAAAAGCAGGCAAGAAGCTTTCTCGCATCGTTGACGGTGATCTTGATACTGGGATTTGTGATCTACACCTTCCTTCAAGGAGCGGTGCGCTGGTCTGGAAGAGAATGGTATTTTAGCTTTGGACCGATCCTGGCTCTCTTGATTCTGGGTCAATGGTTGGGATCCGTTCCTCTTACGTGGCGCAAAAGCTTCATGGTCATTTTTTTGTGCTTGGGATTATTTTGGTCTCAAAATCCTTTCCCCACGGCCCCGTTTAAAAATCAATGGGAAATGTATCAAGCGGCAAAGGCCCTTGCCACACTTGTTCCCGCCGAGGCCAGGGTAGGTGCCTATAATGCAGGTATCTACGGATATTATTCTGGGCGACCTATTATTAATCTTGATGGATTGGTGAATATCAGCGCCTTTCATGCATTGCGTGAACGAACCATGTATACGTATCTCAAGCAAGAACAGATCGATTATATTCTGGACTATGATATTGCCGTTGAATATCGCTATCGACCATTTTTTGGGCGGAATGATCTGACGTTCCTACATCCGAAGCAGGTTTTAAAGGAACACAGTGTGTATCATGATTCCAAACTGAGGTTGTTTCAGGTGCGTTGACGATGCAAAGTCCTGGATGCTTTGATCGCTACAGTGACAGGTAAAAGATAAAAAAAACAAAGAGAGCCCATGAAATAAATGATCCTAGAATCCAATAATCTTTAAACACAAGCATGTCGGGCGATTCCGCACTCTGAGGACTAATATAGATTCGATTCAATAGCCGGAGTAAAGCAATCACGACAAATATCGTTGAATAGACCAGATAGATCGACGCATGCCCCACGCTGCTCCAAATTCCGTACGAAATAATGGCGATGCTTGCTGAGATGGCAAGCATAAAATCTAACGCTTGGCACGAGTACTTTTCAAGGACGGCACGACGTGATTTTTGATCCATTTCCGCGCGACGCTTGCCAATGACAATGAACAGGGCTCCGAAGAAAGTGCAGAGGGTGATCCAGGGGGAAAGTGGCACACCCGCTGCAATACCTCCAGCGATAATGCGCAAAATATAAAAAGCGGCAATCATCGTGACATCGATGATGGCCACATGTTTTAACCAGCGAGAATAAATAAGATTGAAGATGATATACAAAAAAATCGGAACTCCTAACCAAGGGATCCATGTTACTAGATAGAGATCAAGGCCAATGATCAGGGACGCAAAGAGAAGCGCGGCACGTGGCGAGAGGTCTTTTGCTGCGAGTGGGCGTCTTGATTTTTTGGGATGGAGCATGTCGGTCTCCCGATCAAATAGGTCATTGATGATATAGACGGCGCTCGCGGCAAATGAAAAAATACAGAAGGCAAGGGCGGTTCTTCCGAGGGCGGGAGTAGATAAAATGTTTCCTGCAAAAAAGATGGGGGCAAAAATAAGAAGATTTTTTATCCATTGCCAAGGACGTGCCAGGAGAACAAACGGCAGACTTTGAGATACGAAAAAATCTATTCCATAGGATATCTGGGCCATCACGGAGTCCTGCGCACTCGTTAATCTTCTGACGTGAATAAAGTCTGCTCCAAGTCGGCGAGCCAAAAGGCCATCGGTGATCCCTTTATCACCAATGACCGTTACCAACTCTCCTGTTGAGAGATATTTGTTGAAAGCAGCGCTAAAAGGTTTTTTGCCGATGATCGTCTCAACCCCCGCTCTCTGAGCGAATGCTTCTGCATGTTTTGGAGAACCGTTTGAAGAAATGAATACACGATGACCGGCTTTTTTGATTTCTTCAATTTTGGCCACGGCTTCCGGGGTGATGGATCCTTGCCTGTCTGGAGTGATGGTCCCATCCACATCGAGAATCACCTTCAAACCACGAATACGATCAACCGGGAGATCAACAAAAAATTCGCGTTGCTTCATACCCGGGCAAATCGGAGGACGCAAAAAATACCAAACACAATACACGCATAGCCCACGATCTGCATCACCTGGATATTCTCCTTAAAATACAGAAAGGAAAAGCAGCTCACCACCATAAAACTTCCAACGATCATCGCCGGATACGCAATGGAAAGCGGTAGACGCGTGAGTGCAAAAGAATACGCCACGACATTACCAGCGAAAGCTACTAATGCAAGGAGAAAATATCTATTGCCGATCAGGAGAGAAAAAAAACCACCGCTCATCTGAAACCCATGCTGGGCGTGCATCTTCACAAGAATAGCGCCGATGGAATTGAGAAGAAAAGCGAGCAGGAGATACGCGTACGCAAGCATAAAATATAGAGAAGACTTTAACAAAAAAACGAACATTTGCAAATCTGATGAGCCTTGTTATCATGGTGACCATGAAATTTTTTATCACCGGTGGCTCCGGCTTTCTTGGAATTAATCTTGTT
>VGLT01000056.1 GCA_016866635.1 Candidatus Uhrbacteria bacterium | reverse complement strand
TTCTTTCTTTCCAACGGCATCCTTTATGCATTCTCACCCCATTTTCTGGACCGAGTTTCAACGCAAGCTCCTCCTTCGAAAACCGTTCGGCAAACTTCTATTGAACATTCTTGAAATTACAACAGGGTTCAATCCGTTTCTCATAACTTCTGGTTGGAGACATTATGTTAACCAGATTGCGGTCATACGCTCATAGTTGTTGTCATTGTGCGTTATTTCATTTGGATAAGCTATCGGAGAAAACTTCTCGATAATCTCCTCAAGAGATATCGAGCATTATTTGCTGGTGTCGTGCTGGACATTGGTGGGCGAACCCGAGGACGTTTTGAGAAACCAAAAATGTCTGTAGACAAGTGGATTTTCGCAGACATCAACCCATTTTACAACCCCGACATCGTCCTTGATGTGGCCGATATGAAACAGATCGAAAACCAAAGCGTTGATGTCATTTGCGCCTGTGAACTGTTCGAACATGTTGCTGACATAGAACGCGGACTCGACGAGTGTATACGTGTGCTAAAAAGCGACGGGTATCTGATCATTTCCGTTCCTTTTTTATCTGCAGTTCACGCCGACCCTTCGGATTACCAGCGTTGGACGGAACATAAGTGGAGGAAGGAAATCGAACAACGACTTTGCCAGATCGACACGTTTGTGATTATGGGGAGATTCTTTACTGTGATGTCAGACCACACGAAAATTTTTTTCAAATCTCTGCCAAAACCGTTAAACTGGACAGTGATCTTTCTCCTCCCACTCTTGGACGTGCTTGTACGCTTCGATGAACTCCCATTCATTCAGTCACATCACCTTCTTGGAAAATTCCACGGTGGATATTTCATGATTATCAAAAAGTATGGAGAACATCACGAAAAAATTGTTGAAACAAATTAGACGTCCATTTAAATCGTCAACAGTCCCCAATGATATCACTCTTGAAGATCAAAGATTTCAAAATATCTATAAACATTGCGAATCATATTCAATGACCTCACCAGAGCGAATGTTTGCACTTTATAAAGGCATCGAATATGTGGTACAAAACAAGATTCCCGGAGATATTGTAGAATGTGGTGTCTGGAAAGGAGGAAGCTCTATGCTCGCGGCGATGACATGTCTTGTCTTTGGTGAACGAGCAAGAAAAATCTACTTATACGATACCTATAGCGGCATGGCGGAACCAACAGAAGATGATAGACAAAATACAAAACACAACGAAAGAGCAAGGACAAAATGGGATTCATTAAAACGCAAAGATGGAAATGACTGGTGCTTTGCGAGTCTTGAAGAAGTTGAACGAAACATGAACGCCACAGGATACCCTACCGATCAACTCGTTTTTGTGAAAGGTCGTGTTGAAGAAACGCTTCCACAAATCAAACCTGACCAAATTGCGCTCCTACGATTGGATACGGATTGGTACGCATCGACGAAACACGAACTCAAACACCTCTATCCGCTGTTAAGCCAAAATGGTCTGCTTCTCATTGATGACTATGGTCACTGGGCGGGAGCAAAAAAAGCGGTGGATGAATTTTTTGATGTGCACCCAATCTACCTTGCACGGATTGATAACACGGCACGCGTTGGCATCAAGACAAATCTGCACGAGAATGACAAACCCTATTAACACACCCTGCGCGAAAGATCGGTGGTCATCCTTGCACCACAGCCTCGGGCAATTTTTGCGTCAACTTCAGGATTTAGCGATTCCTGGATATTTTTCTTATTCTTTAACAGGCGATGCCTTTACAGATAAACAGAAACAGAACCCGGTAGGCAGTATCTTCGCGCTTAAACTCTACGCCATGCTTGGGGAACGGAAGGCAAGCATTATCCAACCGATCATTGATCGTCTTCTTTCATTTCAATGCCCAAACGGAACGTTTGTGGATCCGTTTGTCCTTCATCGGCGACGTTTGTATTCCACGCTTTCCCATCTCAAGCGCAGACAATGGCCTGACTTCTCCGGAACGCAGTACATCCGCGCGGAAACGCGACAAGCATACTCTGCCCTTCTGCTTCATGATGTGACGCCTCACATCGTCTTAGAAGATGTTCCGACTAGGCCGGATGAAATCAGACGCTTTCTTTCCAATCTTGACTGGTCCCACCCTTGGGGAGCGGGCGGCCATTTCAGCCACCTCTTATTCTTTCTCTCTCTGCTTCACACGTCGAGACGCATCAATGAACCAACTTTCCAACAGGCTCGCATGGCAGCCACTTCCTTTCTCAACGATCTTCAACGCGATGATGGCGCTTGGTACATTGGCTCGCCGTCACCTCGACAAAAAATCAACGGCGCGATGAAAGTGATCTCTGGACTTGTGGTGGATGACTTACCATGTAACCGAACCGACAAATTGATTGACCTTTGCCTCTCACATCCGGCAAACTCAATGAGTGATGCCTGCGATCAAATCAACCAAATCTTCGTCTTGCGCTATTGCGATCGTCTTTTGGATCATACCTACCGCCGCGGAGACACCACATCCTTTTGCAAAAAGGCACTGGAAGACTGGCAAGAGTATTATTATCCAAATCTTGGCGGTTTTTCCTTTTATAAACATCGCGCCAACGATCGTTACTACGGAGCGAAAATCAGCCGCGGTCTGGATGAACCGGATATCCATGGGACCGTCTTATTTGTCTGGGGATTAAGCATGCTCAAGGAACTTATTCCTATCCCGGAGCTTGTCTTCCTCCATGAAATCAAAACCTGATATTTACGACATGGCCACCTGGCTTTTGAAAAAACGCGACGGCATCCTCTCGCTGGCCGGCATGCAAGCAACGAATGTCTTTATTGCCATCCTGACCTTGCCGATCATTCTAGCCAATCTTCCAATTGCTGATTACGGTAAATGGCAATTTTTGCTCGCCCTGCAAGCGTGGGGAATCAGCTTGTCGGCGCCGCAAATCACGGAAGGAGCAAAACGCGGGATGGTAAGAGGACAAGATGGAACCTTTTTTTTCGCCCTTTTCAAACGTGCGCGACTCCTCGCAATGGTTTCTCTCTGCTTTATTCTGCTCGGCCTTTTTTTCGCCAGAACAGATCGTGCGATCTTTTCCCTTCTCTCTTTTTCAAGCGCCTTTTATCTTTTTACCAATATCCTGCTGCAATCGAGCATCGGCGAAGTTTTTATCGCAAAAAAAATGTTCACACGCTACGCGGTCTGGTCCATCCTGACCAGCCCTGTGGCAAGAATCGGCTCTGCTCTGATCGCTTGGTTTACCCACAGTATCATCATCTTTGTGCTTTTCCAGATTGCATTTGCCGGAGTTGCCTCTTTATGGGTGCTCATCACGCTTGTAAAAAAATTTTCTCTTTGGCAGATGTATAAGCGCCATGACTACGATCAGAGCTCTCTCACATTCGGCTTACGCTCAATTCCCATAGATGTCTCAGGGGCCGTCTCAAACCGTCTCATCGAAGTTTTGATCGGGTCATTCTTCGGTCTTACAAATCTTGCCTATTTTTCGGTCGCCAGGGATTTGCGTAACCAGTTGGCAAACGGCATGAAACTCATCTTTCCTCTTCTCTATGCGGATTTCGCCAGACAACCAATAGAGGCACTCATAAAAATCTTCTTTAAACGACTTCCAGGGATGATCGCATTGAGTACGCTCTTGGGAGCTGCGGGAACGCTTGGAGGCATCCTCTACATTACCATTTTTCTTCCCACAGAATTCCATGCGGCCATTCCTCTCTTAGTGATCCTGGCCCTTGCCTTTCCGATTGGCATTCCTACAATCATTCCTGCAATGATTCTCCAAGCGCACCTGCGCTATCGGGCGATCGCCTTTGCGACAATCGTCCCTAACCTCATCGAGGTAATGCTCATTCTCTCGCTCGGATGGTTCTTTGGAATTATGGGAATGACGTCTGCGATTGCCATGTTCGGCTACATCAGTTTTATCTTCTTTTACTTCGCAACAGTGCATCGTGACTCCTTAAAAAAATTTCTTGAAAAAAGTAAACTAATTCGGAGAATAATGGCGGCTTATTAACCATCAATATACCGCGGGAAACATCTTGCTTGGGCGCTCGTCATTGCAAGCCCTTGGAAAAACCATCTTGAGATATGAAAATCCAGGTCCTTCTGTGCGTCCACAACGGCCAGCGGTTCGTGCGCGAGGCGATATTGAGTATGCTCGGACAAACCTATCACGATTTTGAGCTCCTCGTTGTGGACGATGCTTCAACGGACGAAACGGCGGAAATCTTGAAAGAACTGGCGGCGAGCGATCCGCGCGTGCGAGTGATCACGAATGAGACGAATCTAGGTCTCACAAAGTCGCTGAATATTGCCCTTGCCGCCGTTTGTCATCCTGAGAAAACACATTCCTTGTGTCATCCTGAACCAACCCTCCCTCATTCTCATCCTGAAGGAGCGAAGCAACTGAAGGATCCCGAAGAGACAAGAGATCCTTCGTCGGCCGTGCGGCCTCCTCAGGATGACAAAAAAGGAGGGCTTCTGCAGGATGTGCAGGCGCATGGTGCCCTTCGACAGGCTCAGGGCATACAAACGCGGGACGCCCTGCAACAAGCTCAGGGCATCTTTGTCGCACGGATGGACGCTGATGACATCGCGTTTCCCGAACGGCTTGCCAAACAACTCACCTTCCTGGAAAATCATCCAGCCATCGACATGGTCGGCACGGCCTTTGAATGGATAGACGCTGACGGGAAGGTCATCGGCAAACCTGCTGTCATCACCGATTCAGACCAGCTCCATCGCGCCCTCATCCGCACCAATCCGTTCCTGCACGGCTCCATCATGATCCGCCGCACGGTACTCGAACAAGCCGGCGGCTATGACGAGCGCTACAAAAAAGCGCAGGATTACGACCTGTGGCTTCGCCTTTCGCGCACAACCCGCTTCGCGAACCTCCCCGAGGTCCTCATGCAAAAACGCATGACCAGAAACATGATCTCCTTCAAATCGGAACGCGCGCAAATCCGTTTTGCCATTCGCGCGCGCCTGGCCGCACTCAAGCGGGGCGATTATCCGCTCTGGTGCGCCGTCTATCTCCTCAAGCCGTTTCTCGCGACCGTCCTGCCGTTATCGGTTGTGCGATGGGCGCGGGCTCGCTTGTTTGGTCAGAAGGTCTACGCGCATAGGACGTTGAAAGAAGGCGGAATCCCTCGGCTTCCCCACCGTTGACAGGTATGCGAATTTTATTCTTCATCACAAAATCTGAAGCCGGCGGAGCTCAGACGCACGTGGCGCAACTCTCGCGATATTTGATTGAGCATGGCCATCAGGTCGGGGTGATGAGCGCTCCGGGCGGATGGCTGGAAACGGAAACACAACGGCTCGGCGCCAAATTCTTCCCCAACAAGGCCATGGGGAACACGGCACATCCCTTACGCCTGTGCCTGGCCGCGCACACATTGCTCAAGACCGCGCAACATTTTCATCCAGATATTCTTGCCTGCCACAGCACGATCGC
>VGLT01000055.1 GCA_016866635.1 Candidatus Uhrbacteria bacterium | reverse complement strand
GTGCATCATTAATATCCGCTTCTGGAATTTCCTGTCTCAATGTTTTTGCTCGCTCCGCATCTTTTCCCTGCTGAACAGAAACAAACGACGTATCATATTCACTTAAAACTTCTTTAGCGGAACGCGCTGCCCCGCTCAGATCCACGAGTTCCTCTTTGCTCACAGCAGGCGCTTGTTCTGCCTGAGCCGCTCCCGCCTGTTCCTTCAACTTCTGCTTTTCTGAAAAGGCTTGATTCGCCTGCTGATCAATTTGTACTCCCACATTTGGGTTTGAGACTTTTGGCACCTCCGAACCACCGGGCTGAGTATTCATATGGCAAAAGTATATCAGCTTTGCGCTTTTTGTTATACTTCGGTGCATGTCCGTTACCCGTGCGCTCGCCCTCAACACAGGCGTGCAAATCGCCGGCAAAATCGTTTCCACCATCTTTGGAATCGTTATTGTCGGGCTCATGACCCGCTATTTAGGGCAAAAAGGTTTTGGCGCATATTCCACAGCCAATGCCTATCTCCAAATTTTTGCGCTTCTCCTGGATCTCGGCCTAAACGTAACCATTGTCTCCATGTTGGGTGAGCACGCGGGAGACGAGGCATACGAACGCCGTGCCGTATCCTCAATTTTTACCTTTAGAGTGCTGATCGGGTTCATCATCTTTGCTTTGGCTATACCGGTCGCGTGGCTTTTTCCGTACGACGCAACCATTAAACTCGCCATCGTCGCTCTCATCGGTTCCTTCTTTTTTACCAGCTTGAATCAAATCGTGATCGGCGTTCAACAGCGACATTTAAAAATGCATGCGATGGCTATTTCCGAGAATATCGGTCGCGCAGTGCTCTTAATCGGTCTCATCATCGCCATAAAATTGGGGTGGGGTCTTTTACCCATTGTCTGGATCGTATCGTTGGGCAGTTTGGCAAACTTTATCATCAATATCCTCGTCGCACGCCGCTACGCCCATTTCTCGTGGAATATTGATCCGGCGTTTTGGTGGATCGCGCTCAAACGCTCTTGGCCCATTGGTCTATCCATCGCGTTTAATCTCATCTACTACAAATCCGACACGCTCGTCCTCTCCCTGGTTCGATCACAAGCAGAAGTTGGCATTTATGGGGCCGCTTATCGCGTTCTCGACATTGTTGTGACCATCCCATTTATGTATGCCGGTGTTCTTTTACCTATTTTATCCGGTGTCTGGGCCGCCAAAAATAAAGAACGGTTTGCCCATCTTTTAGGACAATCTGTGCATGTCATGGTTCTCTTGATCGCTCCCATTGTGGTTGGCACGTTTATTTTAGGGACCCGTTTTATGGCACTGATCGCCGGTGATGATTTTGCCTCTGCCGGGAACGTATTAAAGGTGCTTATTTTGGCCGCAGGTTTTATCTATGTCAATACCGTTTTTTCTCATGCGATTGTCGCGCTCCAAAAGCAGCGCGCCATGATCCCCTGGTATATCGTGATTGCGATCTTGGCATTGATCGGCTACATCCTCTATATTCCTAAATACGGCATGTGGGCCGCCGCGTGGCTCACTGTATTTTCTGAAGGCGCGATCACGATTGGGTCGATCTGGGTTACGCGTCGTGTAAGCCACACCCATCTCCCGACACGACAGCTAACGGCCGCGATCGCCGCGAGTGCCATCATGGGATTTGGCGTATGGTTTACACAAAGTCTCTGGCTCCCCATCCCCTTCCTTGTCGCGGCCGCACTCTATCCAGCCGCTCTGTTTATCCTTGGGGGCATCTCTCTCAAAACCCTAAAAGAAATTCTTTCTGCCCGGAAGTCATCTTCTCCTACCTTGCCAAATTCCCTGTCTTAAAACGTTGACATGTGATAAAATGAGACCATTCTTTCACTTTATTTATTTTTATGCTCCCAAAGTTTGAAGCCATAGGAGCAAGTCGAGGAAATCAATCCGGTCTCTCAGATTTAGAGGTTTTTCAAGATGCAGCAGCGGGCGTTGTCAAAGCGGAAAAAGCAGCAAAAACAGCTGAGGGTCTGCGAAAAAAACCAGGTCGTCATTTACGAGTCGTCCAACCTGATCAACCACCAGCCAAACCAGATTTGGATCGACAATTATCAGAAGATATCTTGTCGGATGGAATAGAAAAAACAAGTCCCTTGGAGCGGTTGAGCGATCTGGAAGGGATGGAAAAAGAATTTAAACACCACTTAGCCAATCCAGAAGAGGTTCGTCAAAAAAAAGTCGATGCTTATGCAGGAACATTTTTAAATGAAATGGAGATGGTTGCACAGAAAAAATTAGAAGGAAATCCTGAGGCAAAGATCAAACCTGAAGCGATGTGGGAAAAAGCTTGTGACACAATTCAAGTCCGACTCAAAGATAAGATACAAGAACTTCCTATTTCTGATTGGGGAAAAAAACACCTGATGGGACAAGGTTTTCCAAAAGGTGTGCTTATGGCCGTTCGTCCCATGGACGCCAAAGGCAGGGTGATGGAATACGAGTCTTTTGATGGGAGAAAGAACATTCGAGAAGGTTTTGCTAAGTTACTCGATAGTCCAACAGCAAGACCACCCGAGATACCGCCTATTATGGTTGCTTACGAGCCAACGCTACACACGTTACGCCAAGATATTATTTTTATTCAGCATGAATTAAAAAAGGCTGATCCGCTCTCGCGCTTGATCCCGAAGCTGGTAGAAGGTTCCATCGCTGATGATAAGGAAATTGGAAAAAAACTCCCTGGTCTAAGTAAAACACTCATCAAACAAATAAATGAAGAAGCGGAGGTAATTCGACAAGAAAAGAAGGGCCTGTTGCGCCGTCCAATATCTAACGAAGAAAAAGCGGAAAAAATGGAGGGAATGCTTGGCAAATATGACGAGGCCTATCGCCTATCCCTCCAAGCCATGGTCATACGACGTACCACCAGAATACTCAGCAGGATGGATGAACTACAGGCGGATGAACAATTCAGCAAAGTCTGGACAAGCTTTGGAAAATCTCAACAGAATATGCAAGAAGCGACGCAACAGGCGTTGAACTACATGGAAGAACGTTACAAGACACGTTCGTATCGTCCATAATTGACCTGTCAAGATATCCTTTGCGAGGGCCCGGGCGTGTTTTTATCCACTGATCTTTGCGAAGAGAAAAAACAATCCAGCAAACACGATGGTCATCAAAATCGGGGCGATGTCTGATAGATAATTTTTTCTGTCTGGTTTAAACCCTTTCAAGAGAAGTGAGTTGCTCACCACGGATACAGAACTGAACGCCATAGCAAGTCCCGCAAGTTCCGGTCGGAGCACGATACCAACTCCCGCAAAGACACGCGCCGCGATCGGGATACCAGCCACGTTATAGAATAGTGCAAAGAACAAATTTTGTTTAATTTTGGCGAGCGTCGATCGGCTGAGTTGAATAGCATGAATCACTTGCCGCAAATCATTGCGCACAATCACCATTCCACCCGCTTCCATCGCAACATCTGTCCCGCTCCCCATCGCAATTCCAAGATCTGCCTGTGCCAAAGCCGGACTATCATTGATCCCATCCCCAACCATCGCAACCTTCAATCCCTTCTCCTGCAGTTTCTTTACCTCTTGCGCTTTTTGATCAGGCAGAACCTCTGCTAAAACATTCGTGATTCCGAGTTGACCGGCAATGGCATGCGCGGTCCGCTGATTGTCTCCCGTAATCATGTAAATCTGGATCTTCAGACGCTGTAATCGCTCAATCGCTTCTCGTGCCGAATCCTTGATCACATCCGCCGCCGCAACCAATCCAATAAGCTTTTCTTGATTCGCTAACAACATGACGGTTTTCCCTGCTGCCTCCAACCGTGAAATCCTTTTTTCCACGCGCTCGACATCTATCCCGATCCGACTTATCAATCGGCGATTACCAAGAAAGTATTCTTTACCATCAATCACTCCTTTTACTCCATGGCCCGGTATTGCCTCAAACTGTTGAACCCCCTGAAACACAATTCCATCCTCCTTTGCTCGTTCGATAATACTTTCTGCGAGCGAATGCTCTGATGATTGCTCTAAACTACCGGCCAAGGTCAATAACATTTTTTCATCCAATTCCGTTAGAGCAACAATATCCGTGACTTCCGGCTTCCCCTTAGTCAACGTCCCTGTTTTATCGAACACGATAGCTTCAATCTTGGAAGCGGCTTCGAGCGGCTCCCCTCCCTTGATGAGAATCCCTTGTTCTGCGCCTTTCCCTGTTCCAACCATCACGGCCGTCGGCGTCCCAAGACCTAATGCACATGGGCACGCAATCACAATCACAGCGACAAAGGCAAGCAACGCATACGTGAGAGTAGATCCAAGAACGAAATACCAAACAATAAAGGTGAGCATGGCGGCAATAAAAACCGCTGGAACAAACCAGGCAGAGATCCGATCGGCATAATCCTGAATCGGCGCCTTGGATCCTTGTGCCTCCTCTACCATACGGATGATTTGCGCGAGCATCGTCTCTGATCCAACTTTGGTTGCGCGAAATTCAAAACTTCCATTCTTGTTAATGGTCGCGCCAATCACCGCATCCCCTTCTTTCTTCTCTACTGGGATACTCTCCCCCGTCACCATAGATTCATCAATCGATGATAAACCTTGAATAATCACGCCATCCACTGGGACTTTTTCTCCTGGCCGAACAACGACCGTGTCATCCGCGACCACCTGTTCAACGGGAATATCCACTACTTGCCCATTTCGACGCACTCGAGCTGTTTTGGCCTGCAGTCCCATTAATTTTTGAATTGCATCGCTTGTCTTCCCTTTCGCACGCGTCTCCAACCATTTTCCCAACAACACGAAGGTAATCAAAAACACGCTGACCTCAAAATACAGATTGGGAATCTTTTCCCCGAGTGGCGCAAACACAGATTCCTGGAGAACCGCATAACGGATAAATTCAACCAAGCTATAGATCGTGGCCGTACTTGTTCCAATGGCGATCAAACTATCCATGTTAAAGGTTTTCATCCGCAGGCCAGACCAAAATCCTCGATAGAATCCTGCCCCTAAAATGATTTGAACTGGAAGAGCGATGAGGAGCGAAAGAAACCCGACGCGAGGCATGATGAGATCCTTTCCGGGAAAGGAAAAAAAATCCAACAACATGAAGAAGAGGAGTGGCATGCTCAATATCGCTCCCCAGATAAACTTCTTGCGATAGACCTGCATCGATTCCTCGTGGTGATGATGTGATCCATGATCCATGGAATCTATATCTTCTGCCCGGTACCCTGCCTCGCGTACAGCGTCTTTGATCTGTTGGGCTGTAATCCGCTCTTCATCAAATCTGATGTGCAATTTTTCTGCACCAAAATTAACGGTTGCCTGACTCACTCCAGGTTTGTCTCGAAGAGATCGTTCAATCAAACCAGCACAACTGGCACAATGCATGCCGGTAATGATGAACTGTTTTTGTTGTGAGTTCATAAAACAGTAAATGATCCGCGATACATTCCCATGGAACAACTGAAGGCAATGGTTCCATTCACCTGCGGAGTAAATTGTATGATATTCCAGCCAGGATTGAGAATCTTTTGAACACCGAGCGATCGT
>VGLT01000054.1 GCA_016866635.1 Candidatus Uhrbacteria bacterium | reverse complement strand
AATGGAGGAATTACAGCATCGTTACAAATGCTTTTGTTTTATCGCCGACTTGCATGCGATCACGGTCCCACAAAATCCCAAGATGTTGCGTCAAAACATTCTCGACGTAGCCGCAACCTATCTCGCTGCCGGTCTTGATCCAGCTCGCTGTACCCTCTATGTGCAAAGCGAAGTCCCGGAACACACGGAGCTCACATGGATCTTAAATACGATCGCGAAACTCGGTGAGATGGAGCGCATGACGCAGTACAAGGACAAATCCAAAAAGCTGGGTGAGCGCACGGGTCTTGGACTCTTTTCCTATCCCGTACTCATGGCCGCGGATATTTTGTTGTATGACGCGACAGTGGTGCCAGTCGGCGAAGATCAGACACAGCACGTGGAACTTACGCGTACGATCGCGAAACGCTTTAACGATCACTTTGGTCCGACGTTCACCGTCCCCCAATTACTGATTCGAAAGGTAGGTGCACGCATCATGGGCTTAGATGACCCAGAAAAAAAGATGAGCAAGAGTGCTGCCTCGGCCCTCAATTATATTGCGCTGACGGATGATGCAGACACGATCCGCAAAAAAATCATGAAAGCCGTGACGGATTCTGGAACCGGAATTGTGTTTGATCCGGACAAGCGCCCGGCCATTTCCAACCTTCTCACCATCTATCACCACATGTCCGGGCAAAGTATAAAGAGCCTTGAGCAAGCATTTGCCGGAAAAGGGTATGGGGATTTCAAAAAAGCATTAGCAGAGGTAGTGATTGAGCATTTGGCGCCTATTACAAAAAAAATCCTGGAATATCGCAAGGATCCGGGACAGCTCAATAAAATACTCGATAAAGGCCTAGATACAGCCAAAAAGGCGGCGGAAGAGAAGATGAAACTGGTTCGAGATCGCGTAGGCCTTGGAAGATAATTTGGCTAATATTAGCCGTTAGCGCTTGCCAATGGCTTGACTTTTTGGTTAATTTATGGTATATTTATGCGTTCCTTAAAAATGACAAATCGTGCCTAAATCCGATGGCTACGGTTGTTTTCGGGACAGCCGCAGCCATCGGATGTCATTCGTTCGGATTCACACGCAAAGGCGATCCCCGGCGATCATGCTAGGGGGGAGCTTGGGATCGAAAAGATGAACCCAACCACTGCAGGAGAGGGACCATGCGAAAGAACATCATGTTCGGCATCACCGCGGCGATCATCGCCGCGTTCACACTCGGCGGCTGCGAGGACAAGGCGACCAAGGCGGAGCTCACGGAAACGCAGAAGACCGTGAAGCAGCTCCAGGTCGAGAACGCCGCTCGCGCCCAGGAGATCAAGGGCGTCGAGGCCACGGCCAACTGCACCCTGGACAACCTGCGGCTCGGCGGCGGCGAGGAGACGATCCGCGACATGCTCAACGCCAACGAAGGCAAGCGGGTCGAACTGCAGGAGAAGAAGGCGGAGCACGAGGCGCTCGAGAAGCTCGGCGACAAGATCGTCAGCCGCGCCGACCCCAAGGACCTGCCGACGATCGAGATGGACGCAGAAGAAAGGGGTGCGGCGTTCTCGGTGTCGGTCAACTTCATGGATCCCGTCGCGGGCTTCCACGAGGGCAAGTGCAAGGTCCTGAAGGGTGAGCGTACCTACTCGACCTACTTCCCGTTCCGCGGGTGGCAGGACGCCATCGTCCACACCAGCCTCGGGTTCGAGCGGAAGAGCGGGGAGATGCTCGCGGAGTACGCCGAGTGCGAAGAGCCGGAGGAGGCGGATGAGGGCAAGAAGCCGCCCAAGCAGGATCCGGTCAAGGTCGCCACCTGCAAGCGTGACGCCACCAAGGATCGTCAGCGTGGCTTCCTCGAGGACTTCGTCTACGAGGCTGACGTCCAAACAACAATCACGAAGACGATCAAGAACAGCCTCCAGAACGGCGCCGACGTCCGGAAGCTCGGGGGGTGGGTCGCCAAGGCAATCCCGGTCATCGCGATGACCTGGAAGCCGGAGAAGCGACAGGTGGCCCTCGCCTGGCTCTCGGACGCCTGGACCGCGAGCGCGATCGAGTTCGCGGCTACCAAGAAGGTGATCGAGGACACCGAGGACAAGGAGAACGATTTCGCCCTCCAGGACGCGAGCTACCTGAAGGCGTTCATGTTCCGTCGGTACACGGACGCGTTCGAGTTCGAGGGCGTCGAGGAGAAGGACGAGCCGCGCGTCTTCGCCGACATGAAGGCGGGATACCGCTGGTCCATCGCCGAGGTCGGCAAAGCGCTGGGGCACCCCTCGGCGACGGCCTGGGCGGCGACGGTCGCGGCCGAGAGCGCGCCCAAGGCGGAAGCCGCGGCGAAGCTCGAGGCCAAGGCCGACGTCAAGAAGTAGTTGTACGGCTGGGGCTCTCCCAGCTGGAACTGGGGAGGGACGGAGCACAACCTGTGCCACCGCCCTCCCCTTTTCAAATCCAAATTTTTATGCTATCGTTCCCCCACTTGGGCAAGACAGATGACCGCCCCGCAGTACTGCGGGGAGGAAAGTCCGAGCACCGAACCCCGTGATCCCGCAAGGGATTTTACGGGGAGAAAGCGAGAGCAGCTAACGGCTGCCAGGATATAGCATCGAACGAAAGATCACGTGGGACGTAAAAGCGTTAACGCGCTCTACGTCCCGGGCCCGACGTTCGTTGTAAACCTAGGGAAAGTACCACAGAGACAATACTAGTCCGATGTACGTCGGACGAAAGGTGAAAAGTGTGCGGAGGTGGTCTGCTAACTAGTGGGCTGCTACCGTGCTCGTCCAATGGTAACATTGGATTGTGGCCCGTAAAATCCACTTCGTGGATCACGGGCCCGTGGTAAACCCTCTCTGGTGCAAGAGCAAATTCGGGGACATCAACCCGAAAGGTCGCTCGCATGACTCCGACGGCAACGTCGAAGCAAGAGAGATGGTCATCAGACCCCGCAGCAATGCGGGGCGAACAAAACTCGGCTTACCGTCTCGCCCAAGTATCAAAAACACTCCGTTCAACCGGGGTGTTTTTGATTTGCGTAATCAACTTTACCAACTCCCCCCGCCTCCTCCACCAAACCCTCCTCCTGAGGATCCTCCCCCTCCAGAAAACCCAGAATACCCCTTCCCACCTGATGTTGAACTGGGTGTGGAGTAGACGGTGCTGGCAGCGGCGTCACTCATCGATTCAACCATATGCGCAAACGCAAGCGGTGTCGTGATCCCAGAACCTCCCTGCATATAATCCGGCATTTGCATTTCCATTCCTTCAAATTGTTTTGCCCACTTTTCCTCCACGCCCAGGGCCATAGCCGCCGGTAAAAATCTCCCAAATTGCTCCGGTCGTTTTTCTGGCGCGTCGTGGAAATGCAACCGATCCTTTTCCGTCACAGATAAAAACTCCCTGAATCCCAAACACTCCTCCCGCGCCTCTGCGCCCGCCTTAGTGACACGTGGCATAAACCAGCCAAAGAGTATGACCATCACCGCGCACGCAAACAACGAAATCATGGATGTTGGTGATCCACTCATGCCTAAAAACCCTCCAATGATAACGAGCGAGACCCCTAAGGTGATCCACGCCGCACGAATGGAAGATGGGTTCGCCGTCACCCACCCACGTTGTTTTAATTCTTCATGCACCCCGTTACGCATGTCCGCCACCGTTTTCCAAAATTTTCCGCTCAGCATCTCTGTGTTTGTCTCATCTCCGCGGCTAAACAACCCGTCATACATCGTTTTCTCAAATCGCAGAAGTCGATCATCCGCCGGTTTGAGCTTGGTAAAAATAATTGGCACCTGTTTATTTGATGCTTGGTGCGGATCCTTATGATCACCAAAAAATTTGACCTTTAAATACCCCTGTCTTGCCAAATCAAGGATCGTGGCCGTGATCGCACGCTCCGGAACCCGTTCGCTGATCAAGGCAGCCATCATCGCCGGCGCCATCCCGTGAGGTTCTTCATATTGCGCGATAATCGTCCCACGACCCTTGGGATCCCTCCCTTGTCTCCACCACTTCACAAACATGAAAAGCAATACCAAAACAGGCAGAAGATACCAGATGGACTTAGTAAAAAGATCCCAGGCATATTCTGTCCACGGCTTTGGACCAATCACGCCGGCAGGAAAGGCCGCAACCATGGTCAACCCTTCGCCTGGATTCAAGCTCCTTGTTGTTTGAAACGTTGCAACATGCTCCACGCTCTCAGCAGAACAGCTCTGATCTTTACTCCCCACGTAACCGACATAACATGTCACACGTGCAATAGCCCCCGGGGCATTGAGCGAGAAGGTCGCCTGTTGAATCGGTACATTCCAATCATTCCCCGTGGTGTTCCAATACAGCTCCGTGTGATCCGCAAAGTCATTGAGCGCACGTCTTGTTTCATACGTAATGGCATAGGTGTGTGGCCCGGTGATCGTCGCGTTTGGATCTCCAATCTTGATCTGCTTGCCAGCGCCTTCTGTGGTCACATCATATGGCACGGGCTTCCCATCCATGGTCACACCCACAACCGTTAAGCGCAAATGATAGGTCCCCTTGTCTCGTACATATTTCACCGGAATCACACGAAAGATCCCGTGGCGCTCGGCATCACCAAAATCGTAAGTGATCACCTCTGTTACACGCAACAATCGGTTAGCCGAAAGATCGGCTCTTACGTCAAAATTCTGAATCACCTCTGCCGCAAACAAATCCAGACCTCCGAGAAAACTGCCCATGAAAATACCGATTATCAATAAAGCTTTTTTCATGTACTAGATGGTAGCTCATGGTTCAAAAAAAGTGTACAATGGGGTCATGCTATTTGATGTGATCACCGCTGGCGCCGCGACTCAGGACGTTTTTTTGCGTAGTTCCTCGTTTGAACAAAAACGTGATCCGACCGCTCCTGATGGATTTGAAGCGTGTGTCCCACTGGGAGCAAAAATCGCTCTTGATGACATGGTATTCTCAACCGGAGGAGGCGCGACAAACGCAGCCACGACTTTTGCTCGCTATGGATTAAAGACGGCTTGTATAGCGCGCGTGGGTCACGATGCGGCCGGCGCACAGGTGCACGCTACGTTAACCGAAGAAGGGATCTCGACCGTGGGACTACAGATTGATTCTAAAATTCAGACCGCTTACTCGGTGATCATGTTAGCTGGCTCTGGACATCGCTCCATCATGACGTATCGTGGAGCAGCAAAAAAAATCCATCCTGATGAGATTCCATGGAAGGATCTAAAAACAAGGTGGTATTACATGACCTCCGTCGGAGGGAATGTTGAGTTACTCAGCCGATTGTTTGTCCATGCAGAAAAAGGCAAAGCAAAGATCGCCTGGAATCCAGGGAATGATGAACTCAAACTTGGCTTAAAAAAACTGGAGCCCTTTTTGGTGCGTACATCTGTTCTCATCTTAAATCGAGAAGAAGCCGCGATCTTGTCTAATGCTCCCCCGCGCCATCTTGAAACCATCTTATCGATCTTAAGTCGTTACCCTCAACAGGCGCTCGTGATCACCGATGGACAAAAGGGGGCGTATATCGAAGCAGAAGGACAGATTTTTTTTGCACCAGCGCTCAAGGCAAATCGCGTAAATACGACGGGGGCTGGTGATGCGTTTGGGAGTGGCTTTGTCGCCGCATTGATGAAAGGCAAAAC
>VGLT01000053.1 GCA_016866635.1 Candidatus Uhrbacteria bacterium | reverse complement strand
CGGTTGTGCAAGGCGCAAAAACAGAAGAAGACACGAATCATGTGATCGCCTTTTTGTTTGGGGGTGAAGAAGGGGTCAGACGGATGGATCAGCGCGTCAATCAACAACTTGAACGCTTGCCGGGGATGGTTGGACTGAAAACCGTGACGGAACGTGTCGCGCAAATTGGTTTAGCGAATGGCCGTAGTATCTAGATTTTATAAATTGGATGCGCGTCTGCAAGTTCACGAATGTTTTGTTTTACCTCGTTTGCGACCGCTGTGTCGTTTTTTGATTTGAGTATTTTTGCGATCAGATGAGCGACGGTTTGGGTTTCTTTTTCGCCAAATCCGCGAGTGGTGATCGCGGGGGTCCCGACGCGGATACCAGACGGATCCATGGGTTTGCGTGGATCAAACGGAATCATGTTTTTATTGATAGAAATGCCGACCTGCTCAAGCCAGACTTCTGCTTCTTTCCCCCCAATTCCCCACGGGGTTACATCGACGAGGAGTAGATGATTGTCCGTACCTCCGGATACGAGCCGTGCCCCTTCTTCTAAAAATGCTTGTGCCATGGTTTGCGCGTTTTTAATCACCTGTTTTTGATATTCAACAAAGGAAGGTTGAGCGGCTTCGTAAAGAGCAACGGCTTTTGCTGCGATACAGTGTTCCAGCGGTCCACCCTGTGCCCCAGGAAAAACCGCGCTGTCAATTTTTTGTGCTAGGTTCTTTTTTCCACCCACATCCAATCGATCCTCTATTTTGGAGAGGATCATTGCCCCTCTTGGGCCGCGAAGTGTTTTATGCGTTGTCGTGGAAACAACATCCGCGTGAGCAACGGGGTCTGGGTAGAGACCGGTCGCAACCAACCCGGCTACGTGAGCCATATCAACAAACAGATACGCACCCACTTCTTTTGCGATCTCCGCAAAGGCCTGGAAATCTAGTTTGCGAGGATAGGCGGAGAATCCGGCAAGGATCATCCGCGGTTTATGTTCACGCGCCAACGCACGAACCCGATCCATATCTACAAGATGATCGGTTGATCGTACGCCATAAGGAATGATGTTGAACCATTTGCCACTGAAGTTAAATGGGGAGCCGTGCGTGAGATGTCCTCCATGAGCGAGATCCATTGCTAAGATCGTATCTCCAGGCTGACAGAGAGCGAGATACACAGCAAAGTTTGCCGTGGCCCCTGCGTGAGGTTGAACGTTGGCATGTTCTGCGTGAAAGAGTTGTTTAGCGCGATCGATGGTGAGTGTTTCGATTTTATCAATCACTTCATTCCCACCATAATATCGTTTGCTGGGATATCCTTCAGAATATTTATTTGTCAACGGAGAACCGAGCGCTTCCAGTACCGATCGAGACACATAGTTTTCCGAGGCGATCAGCTCGAGTCCATGGCGTTGGCGTTCTGTTTCTTCCTCGATCAGCCCAGCGATTTGAGGATCAATTTCAGAGAGAAAAGACATAGAGATGTGTGTAGCTTAGAGGAAGCGCCTATAAAACGCAACGCGCTCCGGGAGAAGGCTTCCCTAGACCTTTTTCTTCAAAAATCGTAGTCTACCATCATGTCTTTTCGACTTCCGGGGCGTATCCATATGATTGGGGCTGGGGGGATTAATATGTCAGGATTGGCTAAGCTTTTGGTTAAGGCTGGGGTTATTGTGAGTGCCTCTGATATTACGAAAAGCGAAATAACGGACGAACTTAAAAAGAAGGGGATTGACGTGAAGATCGGCCATGCGAAAAAAAATATTCCCGCAGACGCAGAGCTTGTCATCTATTCTTCTGCTTGTCCTGATACAAATCTTGAACGTGTAGAAGCCCGTGCCCGCCAGTTGCGGCAGATCAACAACTTTCAATTTTTGGGAGAGATGACCGAGGATCGTCACACGGTTTTGGTGTGTGGCACGCATGGGAAGAGCACGACAACGGCTCTGGTCGGATCGATGTTGATCGAAGGTGGGTTGAATCCAACAGTGATTGTTGGAACACGTGTTCCCGGATTCAAAGATCGCAATGCATATTTGGGCGGCGAGGAGATTTTTGTGATCGAAGGAGATGAGTATGCCAAACACTTTTTGGCATTTCATCCGACCGCGGTGATTTTGAATAACATCGAACTTGATCACACGGATGTGTTTCCGGATATTGAATCCCTGATGCAAACGTTTCAAGAATTGCTCACACACGTTCAACCAAAAGGGATCGTGATCGCCAATGCCAATGATCCCCACATTCAAACATTGATTGGTCAGGAGCGATCGCGCCTAGAAGCGCGTGGTATCACCATCAAAACATTTGGCTTTGGTTCTCACGCGGATATTCAAATCGCGGATGTCACAAACAAACCCGGTGCTCAATTGTTTGCCGTGCGCGATGATCAAGGACTGGTTTCGCGTTTTACCCTCCAACTCCCAGGACGCATGAATGTGATGAATGCGACGGGCGCCCTGACACTTGCACTTCAACTCGGTGTTTCAGGAGATGCTATTCGTCGTGTGCTTGAGTCCTTTGAGGGAGTGTGGCGAAGATTTGAGCGGATCGCGGACTATCACAACATGTTGGTCATTTCAGATTATGCTCACCACCCAACAGCGATTGCGGCAACCCTCGAGGCGGCAAAACAGTTTTATCCAGGACGGCGCATCGTGTTGTGTTTTCAGCCTCATCATCGTCATCGTACCAAGCATTTGTTTTTAGATTTTGTTCCGTCATTTGATAAAGCGGATGTTCTCATTTTGACGGAAATTTATGACGTGGCTGGTCGAGATGATTCACAAGACCAAGATATTTCTTCTCGTGATTTGGAACAGGCGATTATGCATCACGATGCAGATCGGGGCGTCAAACGTTTGGTTGAATATGCTGCGAATCCAGAAGAAGCGTTACAGACACTCCGTCGTTTGCGAGTCGCAGGAGATGTGATACTTGTGATGGGGGCTGGAGATATTTATTTAATTGCGAATAAGGTATTGGAGTAATATGTCGCAACTGACCCAAGAACAAATCAAAGCGTTCAAAGCAGGATTTCCAGGTGTGACCGAGCGTGAACCCATGTCAAAGCACACCACGTATCGTCTTGGTGGGCCGGCACGATTATATCTCGTTGCAGATACTTCTGATCGAATGGTGGAGGCGGTTCAGCATGCGGATGCGTTAAATATTCCGTGGTATGTGTACGGCGGAGGATCAAATTTACTTGTCACAGATGATGGATATGAGGGGCTCGTGATCCAGGCGGCCAATCGACACATACAGATCTCTGATGAAACCGTGATCGTCGAAAGTGGAATGATTAGCGCGCTTGTGGCTCGTCAGACCGTGGAAGCAGGGTTGACCGGCTTTGAATGGGCGATTGGTCTACCGGGAACGATCGGTGGTGCGATTTATGGAAATGGAGGGTGTTTTGGTGGGGAGATGCGTGACGCGATTGTGTCGGTTGAGGCGTATCGCTTAAAAGATCATAAGCGTGTGATGATTCCTGTTGCGGAATGTCAGTATGGCTATCGCGAGAGTTTGTTTAAGCACGAGCGTCATGTGATTCTTGGTTGTACACTTACATTAACTCGCGCAACGGATCCCGTTGCCCTCAAACAAACATTTCAGGAAACCTTGAGTGCGCGTAAAGATCAACAACCTCTCGATCAATCAAGTGCAGGGTGCGTGTTTAAGAATGTTGAATATACCGACGATCAATCGTTAGATATTTTGCGGCGAAGCATCAGCGAGATCCCCCCAGAGATGGTTGCGAAAAAGCGATTAGGAGCGGGTTGGCTGATCGATCAATTAGGACTAAAGGGATATCAGATCGGTGGAGTGAAGGTGAGCGATAAGCACGCGAATTTTTTTGTGAACACAGAAAAAGCCAAAGCGCAGGACGTGATCGCCTTAATTTCCTATATAAAAATGAAAGTGCGGGACGAACTTGGCATCGAGCTGCAAGAAGAGGTACAGTATCTGATATGAACGGTATCTGTTATGTCTGAGTGATTTCATTACTAAAAAAATAATCACAAAAATTATGAAGAAACCATTTGAAGGAACCACCGATAGTAAGAAGAAGGAGAAGCGGGATTCGAAATTAGAGCCAGGAAAGCTTGCGGATCTTTCTATATACTTGACATATGAAGAGCAATCGCAGAAAGGGAGAAGGCCGGCCATGCCCCCGTTTTCTTTTGATGAGATGAAGCAAATGCGAGAGCTTATGAAAGACGCAGGCATTCGAAATGCGGTTGTTGTCTATCGAAGGGGTCTAAGGGCTGAAGCAGAGCGAAAACATCTTTTGGCAGTTGCTGCGCAGGAGAACGAGGATACATTAAAAAAAACACGGGAATCCTTAGATCGCAGACCTTTAAGTGAGTTAGATCAGCTGGTGATCGTCTACGGTCATCTTAAAGGTTTGGCTCGAGTGCAGCGCGACCCAGCTCGTTTTACGTTGCCTATTCTTCCTTCTGATATGTCAGAAGATGAATATCAAAGGTTGAGAGCAAGGCTAGAAGACCCAGAAGTTTTAGCTGTCGTAAAACAAGAGCTCGCTAAGCGAGCAAAAATATGACCATCAACATTGTGCATCACGGGATGGAGATTACCCCGGCGATTCGTGGGTATGTGGAGGAAAAGATGGAGTCACTGGAAAAGTATGCCGGTGATATTCAGCATGTAGATGTGGAGGTGGGACGATCGACCAATCATCATCAAAAAGGGGATGTGTTTGAGTGCAAAGCGGTCATGTCTGTGGGGGGTCGGGTTATTCGTATTCAAAAAGAGGAACAAGACTTATACAAGGCGATTGATAAGGTGCGCGATCATTTGCGCGCGGAACTTTCGGACGCAAAGGAGCGTTTGGGAGACAAGATTTCCAAGGATACGAACGACGAAGTTTCACTATAGACAAATACGGGATTTTGGAATAGGATGCGGGCCAACCCTATGTCTTTTTTGAATTCTTTGTTTGGGGATGCGAATGCGCGGGAAGTTGCCAAAATTCGCCCAATGATTGAAAAAATTAATGGTCACGAATCACGCATCACGCAATGCGCGTCAGATGAACTGAAGGTGAAGACGGTTGAGTTTAAAGAGCGCCTAGGAAAAGGCGAATCGCTCGACGATATTTTGCCGGAAGCGTTTGCCGTGGTGCGAGAAACAGCTCATCGCGTGTTACAGCAACGTCATTTTGATGTTCAGCTCATTGGAGGCGTGGCTCTGCATCGCGGGACGATCGCGGAAATGCGCACCGGTGAAGGAAAGACGCTCACCGCGACCGCGCCCGTATATCTTAATGCATTGACCGGAAAAGGGGTGCACGTGGTTACCGTCAACGACTACTTGGCTCGTCGTGACGCCGTGTGGATGGGACAAGTGTATCACGCACTTGGTTTGTCGGTGGCGTGTATTCAGCATGCAGGAAGTTTTGTGTACGATCCTGAGTTCAAGAGTGAGCCAAAGCATGACGACAAGCGTGATGAAACTGGATCGTTCCGTGTGGACATGGACTATTTGCGACCGGTCACGCGTCGTGAGGCCTATGCCGCGGATATCACTTATGGCACAAATAATGAATTTGGATTTGATTATTTGCGCGACAACATGGCACCAAGTTTGGCAGACATGGTTCAGCGTGAATTGCATTACGCGGTTATCGACGAGGTCGACTCGATCTT
>VGLT01000052.1 GCA_016866635.1 Candidatus Uhrbacteria bacterium | reverse complement strand
TAGATAGCACAAGCGCTTCCACGAGCGGGAGAGGCGAATGCTCAACGCGGACTTCCTTGATTTCTTCCGGCTTTTCCTTTTGCTGATGCACGTGAGTAAAATGCTCCGCCGCTTTTGTTGCCGCATCCCCTCCGAGCAACCACGTCACCACCTGTCGCGCCAGCTCATGCTTGAATTGCATCGGATTTTCTCCGGCTTTTATTTTCTTTTGAATGGTCTTGATTTGATCAGCGGTGGCCTGCGTACAAATTTCAAATCCAGGAATAATCATTTCGTCCGTCCAACTCATCACTTTTCCATACATATCCCCAGGGGTGTCGGCTAGCGTAATCATATTGCCCTCTGTCTTGCCCATCTTCTTCCCGGTTGGATCGGCAAGCAATCGCGTGGTCAACACAAATTTTTCCTTTCCCTTTAATTCTTTCATGAGCGTACGTCCGGCGAGCATGTTGAACGTCTGATCATTTCCGCCCAATTCCATATCCACATCCATAGCGACGGAATCGTACCCTTGCATGAGCGGATACAAAAATTCATGCAGTTTGATCGGCTTTTGTTCCGCGATCCGTTTCTCAAAATTATCTCGCTCAAGCATTTGCTGAACGGTAAAATGAGAGGCGAGTTCAACGACCTGAGTAAAGCTCAGCGATCCCAACCAATCATTATTAAAGCGAAGCTCGGCCTTATTTGGACCGGAAAAATCCAAAACGTGCTCGGCTTGGTCCTGATATAATCGACAGTTTTCCAATACTTCCTCATGCGTGAGCTGACGTCGAATGGTTAACTTGTCTGGATCACCACTCATCGCCGTAAAATCTCCGATCAATAAAATAATTTGATGACCCATGTCTTGCAACTCACGCAATTTTTGCAATGGAATCATGTGGCCTAAATGAAGGGTGGGGCCGGTTGGATCAATACCAAGATAAATGGAGATTCGTTCCCCCTTCATCAACTTTTCACGCAACGCATCTTTTGACGGATACACGTTTTCCACCGCATGACTCAAAAACCAATCAATCGCAGAAGGATCAGTCGCAATAGAAGGCATAATTGCTTTGCATCATAATAAATTTGACCACTTTGTGCAATTTTAAAGGAGCCCGTGAGGCTGTGGGCTCCTTATCGTGAACGCGGAGCATTCCGCGAGAAAAGAGGGTGAGCGACGACCAGGGGGGCCGGCCGGTGAGCGGCTCTAAGTCCAGCCGTCGCTCAAAAAGACCGTCTACGACAAAAAAGTTCTCCCGGAGAGCGGGGGATGGGGGCCCGACGCGAGTTAACGCGTAGAGGAGGCCTTCCCTGCCGCAGACGGTCTATAGACTATAGGACGCCCTGTGGATTGCGTCAATAGGAACGCATCTTTTCCAGCCATTCACGCTTCTGTTTTGCTTCTTCTAATTTCTTCCTCATTCCAGCCACAACATGATCCGGGGCTTTGGATTGAAAGTCCGTATCTGCGAGCTTTTGCTCAGTGGATTGGATATAGCTCACTATTTCTTCTAACTCCTCTTTCTGCCGCTCTTGATCTTCTGGGCTTTGTTTACTTCGTTGCTGTCTCAGGTATTCCTCTGCCGCCTCTGTATCGATCGGTATTTCTTTTGACTTGGGCCACTCCGCCACCAGGAGCAGCTCCTTCTGACCAAGCAGGGACCAAACATGCTCCGTGATAAATGGCATGTAGGGATGCCACAGCTTCAAGATCGTTGTAAGAATATAAGACAAGATCGCTTCCTTCCCTTTTTCTTTTTTCGCAATCTCCAAATATTGATCCGCCAATTCTGTCCAGGTGAAATCTCTTAATTCATCACCCGCTGCAGAAAAACGGTACGCGTCTAATTTTTTTGTGATACTTGTTACGACGTCAGCGAGTCGGGTCAAAATCCATTTGTCTGCAAGCGTCGTCGGCTCAATTTTTTCCTGGCGCAACCCTCCCTCCCCCAACTGGATCATGATAAAGCGAGAGATGTTCCACAACTTATTCGTAAAATTTCTAAACCCAGCAATCTTATTTTCTGAAAGCCTCATGTCTTGTCCAGGCGTTGTTCCGATCAACAACGACAGGCGTACCGCGTCCGTTCCATATTTCGGAATCAAATCAAGAGGATCTAAAATGTTTCCTAATGACTTGGACATCTTCCTCCCCTTCTCATCGCGCACCAATCCATGAAGATACACGTTTTTAAATGGAACTTCTCCCAATCCATAGGAGGACATCAAAATCATGCGCGCAACCCAAAAAAACAAAATATCATATCCTGTTTCCAGAACGGATGTTGGATGATTGTTCTTGAGATCAGATGCTTGCTCTGGCCAACCGAGTGTGGAAAACGTCCACAATCCAGACGAAAACCAGGTATCAAGCGTGTCCGGATCCTGTTCCCATCCTTTGCCTGGAGCCGTTTCTGAGACTTGCTCCTCCTGATCCTTATACCAAACCGGAATGCGATGCCCAAACCAAATCTGTCGTGAGATACACCAGTCGCGTAGGTTGTTAATCCAATGAAAATAAATTTTTTCAAAACGATCCGGAACAATATTGGTTTGTTTTGATGCGACCGCTTCAATCATCAACTCCTTGAGAGTCGTTTGATCGCCTTTTTTCCACTTCCCAAGCGTGTCCTGTCGCAGTGCAAATTTTTTATTCACGCGAATAAACCATTGTCGAGAAATTTGTGGTTCAATCAACGTACCACCTCGTTCAGCCGTAGCCACTCGGTGAACATAATTCTCATCAACCTGAACCAGAAGACCTTTGGCTTTAAGCTTTTCCACAACCTTCTTCCGCGCGTCTAAAATAGACATGCCTGCAAATTCACCAGCCATGGGCAATAGCTTCCCCTCCATATCAATGACCTGTTCCTTATCCAATCCACGACGCTCTGCTAAATCATAGTCAACTTGATCATGCCAAGGCGTAATGGTCATGACTCCCGTTCCAAATTCTCGATCAATGACAGAATCCTTGATGACGGTTGCCGTGATGGGACCATTGATCCATTCTAATTCAATTTTTTGACCCTCCTTAAAAGCGGCGTAGCGCTCATCCTCCGGATGCATGACGACATATTTATCACCAAACTTTGTTTCTGGGCGCGAAGTCCCGATCTCAAACGGACCATATTTAAATGTATAAAAGGGAGCTTTCTCTTCCCTCCACACAACTTCGTCATCGGAAATCACTGTCTTGAACCCAGGGTCCCAATTCACCATGCGATCTCCCCGCTCAATAATTCCATCCTCATACATCCGCTTGAACATCTCGTTGACCGCGCGGTTGCGCTCTGCATCCAACGTATACTTTTCCCGCGACCAATCACATGATGAACCCATTTTTCGAACTTGTGATCGAATGGTATTGGCAGAATCCTCTGCAAAGGCAACTACACGTGACAAAAATTCCTCTCGTCCTAACTCTTCTCGAGGATTCTGTATCCCCTCTTTCATCAAGAGCTGTTCCACTTTAACCTGTGTCGCAATGGCCGCGTGATCGGTCCCCGGAAGCCACAGTGTCTTTTTTCCCAGCATGCGCTGAAAACGAATCAACAAATCTTCGATCGCCAACATGGTCGCGTGACCCATGTGGAGCGTCCCCGTCCGATTCGGCGGCGGCATGATAATACAATAGGGCTCGCCGTTTTGGTTGCGGTCGGGCAGTTTGTCCGGATTAAAATATCCTGAGGATTCCCAGCGTTGATAGATCTCGTCCTCGACACTTGATGCATCGTAGGCTTTAGGTAGTTCCTGCATAAAGATAAAGCAGAGCTTACCCCATCGACCCTTGACACACAAGCCAAATCGACCTATCCTAACCCTTTCCAAACTGTGGAGGGTCTGGAAACCTTCACTCATGGCTTTAACCCCGGAGCAGCAAGCGATTGAGCAGATCAGTCGTAGCCGCCACATCCTCATTTTAACGCAAAAAAAACCCACGATGGACGGCATTGCCAGTGTGGTGGTATTGAGTTTGCTTTTACAAAAATTGAATAAAACCTTTGATGTGGTGATTCCGGAATGGAGCGCTTCCGACCTTCCCTCCTTTTTACCGGCGACAGAAATCCAATCATCCATCGGCGCACTCCGCACATTTGATCTTCAGGTGAATGTGGAAAAAACTCCACTCGCAGAATTAATGTACGACGTCAAGGATTCCAAATTACACATTTCGCTCGTACCAAAACAGGGCGAATGGTCGCCTTCTGATGTCACGTTCACACCTGGGGAGCCACGTTTTGATTTGATCATTGCGCTCGGCGCTCCGGATAGGAATGCGCTCGGGCCCATCGCGCAGAGTCATGCGGACTTTTTGTATCGCACTCCTATCATTAATATTGACTATCACGCATCTAATGAATATTGGGGTCAATTAAACATGGTGGATCTAACCGCGGTCTCTACCACCGAGGTTTTGTATCATTGGCTCACGAATTGGAATCAGCAGTTCATCGATGACCAACTGTCAACAGCATTACTCTGTGGCATGATCGCGAACACCAAGAGCTTCCGCACCAATACGGTCACACCGAAAACGTTAAAAAGCGCGGCGGATCTTGTTGCGCGTGGAGCGAAGCGCGATCAGATCGTTCAGGGATTGTGGCGCACACGTCCGATCTCTACTTTAAAACTTTGGGGGCGCGTGTTGTCGCGCGTTGAACAAGATGAGGAGCTTGGTATTTTATGGAGCCGCTTGAGTCAAACGGATTTTATCGAAACGGGAACATCACAAGATGCGCTCGAGGGAGTGATCGATGAGTTGCTGACATACGCCCCTCAAGCCAAAACCGTCATTCTTTTTTTCCAAACGAGCGCAGACCGTCTCACCGTTTACGTCCAGACACTCCCCCCACGTTCTGCACTGGAATTAACGCGTCCATTCTCCGGCGAGGGCACAGCCGAATATACACAATTTTCCTTTGCGGCAAGCGATCTCGTTCAGGGCACTCGACAAATCATCGATCGCATCAAACAGCTGATACGAACGCTGGGGGTTTAGAGATGACGTTGGCGGAAGGATTCGTAAAGGAGCAGAGCGGCGGCGACGGAAACATTAAAGCTTTGCACAAAGCCAACCATAGGAATGTTGACGTTATCGTGCGCGGCTTTCAACATCTGGGGTGAGACGCCATCATGTTCATTTCCTAAAACAAAGGCGATTGGCTGAGCGCAGTTGAGTGCGGGGAGGTCGATCGCCTTCTTGGTGAGTCCAGTTGTCACGATTCGGATCTTTTGTTTTTTTACATAACGAACGAGCGCCGTCACGGAAGTCCATTTTGTTATTTTTAGCCATTTCACTGCTGAAGCCGCAGCCTTGGTCTTTAGTTCTTGCATGCGTGGCGGCTTCTTTTTTGTGTATAACAAATGGACCTCTCCGACGCCAAACGCATCACAGGAGCGCAATATCGCCCCGATGTTGTGAGGATCGTCCACATGCTCAATGATCACGTGAAGATCTTTTTGACGATTCCCCATCACGCGCTCAATTTTGCTTTTTCGTGCGGGAGTCATAAAAAAATTGCGTCATCCTCATCACACAAAGAACGATGATCAAACTCCCAACAATATCGACCCAGGAGTGTACGCGGGATAACACTCTTCCCAGACTGACAAAAAAAGATAGAAGAAAAAGAGCAGAACCCCATTTCTTGTTTTGCGTAAAGACGATTGCA